>SBFU01000015.1 GCA_006227785.1 Burkholderiales bacterium | reverse complement strand
CAGGCCCTTATCCCTGTCATCCTGCTGGCCTCTGTCATCGGCGCCGTGATCGGCGTGGCCATCAAACTCCAGGGCCAGCTGAGGGAGGGAGGGTATGTGCCCTTCGGACCGTTCCTGGCCCTGGGCGGTCTGAGCGCCATGCTGTTTGGCCCACAGACCCTGCTGGCACTGGTCGGGCTGGGTTGACATCGGTGCCGAACACCATGCTGCTGCGCCTGGGACTCACCGGTGGCATCGGTAGCGGCAAGAGCACCGTGGCCAGGATGCTGGCCGATCGAGGCGCAGCCGTCCTGGATGCCGACGCCATGTCACGGGCCACCACCCAACCCGGTGGATCCGCCATGAATCTGATTGCGCGCACCTTTGGTGATGAATTCGTCGCCCCCGACGGAAGCCTGGACCGCCAGCGCATGCGCGAGCATGTGTTCGCCCATCCGGAAGCGCGATCGCAACTGGAACAAATCATCCACCCCCTCGTCTCGCAGGCCATGCAAGTGCAGACCGCCACGGCCCTGGCAGCGGGAAAGCAATGCCTGGTTCACGATGTTCCGCTGTTGGTCGAATCCGGTCGATGGCGCCATGCCGTGGACCGCGTTCTGGTGGTTGACTGCAGCGAAGAGACCCAACGCCGTCGGGTCCGTGCACGCAATCAGTGGGACGACGCCACCATTGCCGGTGTGATCGCCAGCCAAAGTCCTCGACTGGATCGGCTGGCGGCTGCCGATTGCATTCTCTTCAACGATGTGGACATGCTTGAGCCGCTCAGACGGCAGGTGGAGGCCCTGGCCACTCGGTTCGGGCTATGATGCCGGCTAAACAGCACCCGTCATGGCCCAAGTGATCCTGTACGAATACCCTTTCAACGAGCGCATTCGCACGTACCTGCGGCTGGAGCAGCTGTTCCGACGCCTGGCCGAGCTGGCGTCACGGCCACATCCGCTGGACCACCATTTCGCCATTCAGACGGTGTTCGAAATCATGGACGTGGCCGCCAGGGCCGACATGAAGTCCGATGTTCTGAAAGACCTCGATCGGCAAAAGGCCGTGCTCAATGGCTATCGCGGCAATCCCGCCATTTCCGAACAGGCCCTCAATGAGGTCGTTTCGCAGATCGAAGACTGCTTCACCCGGTTGAGCGAACTCAATGGCAAGACCGGCCAGTCCCTGACCGAAAACGACTGGCTCATGGGCATTCGCAGCCGGATCAGCATACCCGGTGGAACCTGCGAGTTCGACTTGCCGGCCTACTTTCATTGGCA
The DNA here is from genome assembly GCA_006227785.1 of Burkholderiales bacterium. Taxonomy (GTDB): domain Bacteria; phylum Pseudomonadota; class Gammaproteobacteria; order Burkholderiales; family Burkholderiaceae_C; genus Hydrogenophaga. The sequence continues at coordinate 1,379 of SBFU01000015.1, read as the reverse complement.
ACACCACAGTGCAGGTGAGCGTCAGGCAGACCTGCAGCGATGGATGGAGCCGCTGATGCCGTTGGCCGAGGCCATTGTCCTGCTGCTCAAGATGTTGCGAGACACCGGTTCGGCCCAGAAGGTGGTGGCACCCGGTGGACAGTTCCAACAGAACCTGCCCCAGGGACGCACATTCCAGTTGCTGCGCCTGCGTATTGACCCACGCTCGGGCATGATTCCAGAGATCAGTGGGAATCGGCTCATGCTCTCGGTCCGCCTGTTGCGGCAGGGAGACGACGAGCGTCTGCACCCGGTCAATGAAGACGGCAGTTTTGAGCTGACGCTTTGCGCCTGAACATGGCCCGACCTGAAAAACAAGTGACTGGCCGACCCGGTGTGCGCACCGTCTCGTGTCCGACCTGCAAAGGACCCAGTCCCTATGGCCCTGACAACCGTTTTCGTCCCTTCTGCAGCGAGCGGTGCCAGCAGATGGACCTGGGTGCATGGGCCAGCGAGACCTTCCGTGTACCGGAAGCGGAGTCGGCGCAGGCGACACCAGCCGACCTCCATTGACTTGTACGCTCAGGCCTTGTCGGGATTCTCGCTCAGCCAGGCCAGCACCGGCAGCGTCCCGGGCAACACGGGCGAGCAGCTCACTGGCAGGCGTTGCCAGCTGAAGGCCTGCCCTTCGTGCATGTGCAGATCGCCAGTCCAGCTCCGAACCTGGCAGAAGTGCAATCGCACCAGCGCGTGCGGGTAGTCGACCACGGTATCGCGCCAGGCCATGGCAGGACCGATGGTCACGCCGATCTCTTCCTGCAGTTCCCGTCGAAGCGCCTGTTCGACCGATTCACCCGCCTCCAGCTTGCCGCCGGGAAACTCCCAGTAGCCTGCGTAAGCCTTGCCAGGCGGTCGCGTGGTCAGGAGGTATCGACCCTCCCCGTCGATCAAGATGCCGACCGCCACGTCCACCACAGGACGGGTCTCGGCAAGACCGTTTCGACCACCACCATCCACCACCAGCACAGCGGAGGTCGCGGCTTTCCCTTCAGGCGACATCGTGCCGACCACCCGCGAAGTCCTGAGCAAACTGGTAGGCGACACGACCACTTCGAGAGCCTCGTTCCAGAGCCCAGACCAGTGCCTGGGGCCGGGCTGCCTCAATGGTGGTCTGGTCGATCCCATGCGCGGACAGCCATTGCGCCACGATACCCAGGTATTCATCTTGGCTGAAGGGATAGAAACTCACCCACAAGCCGAACCGCTCCGACAGCGAGATCTTCTCCTCGACCACCTCGCCAGGGTGGACTTCGCCATCGGCCGTGTGCGTGTAGGAAAGGTTCTCCTTCATGTATTCCGGCAGCAGGTGTCGACGGTTGCTGGTGGCATAGACCAGTACG
>SBFU01000470.1 GCA_006227785.1 Burkholderiales bacterium | reverse complement strand
GAGCTTTCGCTCGCTGTGCATGTGGATCGGTCTGCCGGTGCTGGCGGCCGTGCTGGTCTGGCGCAAGGTGCCGTTTCGCATCGGTCGTGCGCACTGGCCCGAGCTGCTGTTGCTGACCGTGTTCAACATGCTGTTCTGGCATACGCTGGCCATCCTGGCGGTGCAGTCCCTCTCCAGCGGCCGGGCGGCCATTCTGGGTTACACCATGCCGGTGTTTTCGGCCCTGGTGGGCGCCGTCTGGTTTGGTCAGAGGCTGGCCGGGCGGGCCTGGGGCGGTGTGGCCGCCGCCGCACTGGGCGTGGTGCTGCTGCTGTGGCACGAGATCACCGCCCTGACCGGCCGCCCGCAGGGCGTGGCCATGATGCTGGTGGCCGCGGCCGCCTGGGCACTGGGCACACAACTGATGCGCCGCACCCGCATACCGCACCCCACCCTGGCGCTGTCGTTCTGGATGACGCTGCTGACCGCCATCTGGATGAGCCTGATGGCGGTGCTGTTCGAACGTGCAAGCTGGACCGCACCGAGCCCCACCGTCTGGTGGTCCATCGGCTACAACGCCCTGGGCGTGTTCGCCTTTGCCCAGGTGGCCTGGCTGTCGCTGGCGCGCGACCTGCCACCGATCGCGTCCACCCTGTCGGTGATGTTCATTCCGGTGCTGGGCGTCTTCAGCGGCGCCTGGTGGCTGGGCGAGGTGCTGCATTGGCAGGACTGGGCCGCGGTGGGCCTGGTGGTGGTCGCCATTTTTGCCGTGCTGGGACGGCCAGCCTCAGCCAGGGCGACATAGGCGCCCTTTGTCCGCGCAGCGGACGCCCGGTCCCGCTGTGCTTGGCGCCCGTGGATTCCCGCGTTCGCGGGAATGACGGGGTAGCACGGCGCCGTTCTCGCAAAGCTTCGTACCCAAGCCAGGGACACCGTGGAACCGGCTACGCCGGGCCACAGGTGTCGTCCCCCCTCCCAGCGGCGCAGCCGCGCCAGAGAGGGGGGAAGCCGCGTCAGCGGCGCAGGGGGGTGCCCCCGATATCCATCGCCAGGCACAGGTCGGCCCAGGCCTTGCGCTTGTCGATCGGATTGCGCAACAGGTAGGCCGGGTGGTAGGTCACCACCACCGGAACGCCCTGGTAATGGTGAACGGTGCCGCGCAGGCGGCCGATGGGTTCGGTGCTGCCCAGCAGGGTCTGTACCGCAAAGCGGCCCATGGCCAGGATCAGCCGGGGCCTGAGCATCGCCACCTGGCGAACCAGGAAGGGCTCGCATTGCGCGATTTCGGGCGGCTGCGGGTTGCGGTTGGCCGGCGGACGGCACTTGAGCACGTTCGCGATGTAGACCCCCTGCGCGCCCTGGCCCTGCCGGCTGCGACCCACCGCCTGCAGCATGCGGTCCAGCAACTGGCCGGCCGCACCGACAAAAGGCTCGCCCTGCAGGTCCTCGTTCTCGCCGGGCGCCTCGCCCACCACCATCCAGTCGGCCGACACGTCGCCGGTGCCGAACACGGTGTTGGTCCGGCCGCGGTGCAGTGCGCAGGCCTGGCAGCCGGCCACAGCCGCCCGCAGGCCGTCCCAGTCCATCTGGTCGATGCCCTGGGGGCGCAGCGCCACGTCGACTGCGGGGACGGTCACGGATGGCCGTGCCGGTGCCGGGGCCACCGGCGCAGGCTGGACCGGTGGCGCCACGCGAACCGGCTCGGGCCGGGCAGCGGCATGGGCTGGGTCCTCGCTCGCAGCCGGTTGGGCACGTTCGCCCAGGTCGGCAGGCTCGACAGGCGCCACCGCCTTGGGCGCCCAGACCCGCACGCCCATTTCGGCCAGCATCGCGCGCTGGCGGGCGTCCAGATCGGCCACGAAAGAACGCCCGTCACTCATGACACATTCCCGGGAGCGGGCCGGTCCAGCAGCAGACTCATGACGATGGCGTTTTCGCGGTCACGCGGGCCGTCGGGGTAATAGCCCTTGCGCAGGCCGACCTGATGGAAACCGTAGCGCGTGTACAGGGCACGCGCCGGGGCGTTGCTCTCGCGCACCTCCAGCCACAGGCAGTGCGCGCCCTGCCCGCGCGACCAGAGCACCAGCGCGTCCAGCAGAAAGCGCCCCCAGCCCTGTCGCCGGTGATCGGGCGAGACGGTGATGTTCAGCAGGTGCACCTCGTCGACACCGCGCATGGCCACCATGTAGCCCAGCAGCACCCGCCCATCCTGATGTGACACGCTCACTTCCCCGGGGCGGGCTTCGCCCAGCAGCAGCACGACCGGGTGCCCGGCCGCCAACGAATCCCGGAAGTGGCGCACCGACCAGGGGTGGGCATAGGCGCGCTTTTCCATCTCGCAGACCAGGTCCAGATCGGCCTCGGTCATGGGAACAAAGGCCACTCGGCGTTCGGCCGGCAAGGCGGGGGGCACGGGCCACAGGCCGCCCGTGTCGGTTGTCTCGTCAGCGGTGCGCGCGTTCATCCCGGTGCCGCCTTGCTCAAAGGGCCATGCGGGGCGCAGGGCCCTCGCGCTCTTCGGTGGTCCTGGCCACCTTGTCGCGCACGTACAGAGGCTGGGCCTCATGGGCAACCACGGCGGCACCGGCAGCCATGAACGCCGGCGCCAGGCGCAGCAAGGCGCCGGCCTCGGGCAGCGCATGGCAGCGCGCCGATGGCAGCGCGGCCAGACGCTCGCCGTACACCTCGAACACGTTGCCCGCCAGCAGCCCGCCCCCGCCCGATGGCCACCAGCGCATCAGGTGGTCGGCCAGCGCCTCGGGCCGGCACAGACGGGCTGCGTCCAGCGGCGACCAGGTCGTCCCCGTGCGGGCATAGGGTGCGACATAGATTTCGTCCATCCGGGCGTCAAGCAGGGACACCACCAGCCGGGGTTCGGCCTGGCCATTGGCCAGCTGCTGTTGCCGGGCCTGCTCGGCCAGCACCAGCAGGGTGTCAACCGGCAGCACCGGCAAACGGGCGCCATAGGCCAGGCCCTGGGCCACCGCGCAAGCGGTGCGCAGCCCGGTGAAGGCACCCGGGCCACGCCCGAACACCACCGCATCCAGTGACCGCAGCGGCCATCCGGCCTCATTGAGCAGTTGCTGCACCGCAGGCAGCAGATCGGTCGAGGCCTGCGCCCCGCCCGCGCCGGCCTGTGTCCAGACCGGTTCGCCGGGCTGGCCACTGCCCACGGCCACACTCATGCGGTCGGTGCTGGTTTCGATGGCCAGGAAGCGAGGCGAGGTCGCGCCGGCGCGGTCGGCCGGCAGCACAGGGGACGTCATGCATCGATTATCGGACAGCTCGACCGCCGGGCACTCCTGGGCGCAACGGCCACGTTCACGCTGGCCATAATGGGCTCCATGACGGAAAAGCCTTCCGCCCCTCTGCGCGCGCTGCGGTCTGCACGCGGCCAGCGCTGGCTGGCCCGCCTGCTGGGCGGTCTGGCCATGGCTGTGCCGGCACTGGCATTGTCGGCCACCGACGGTCTTCCTCCGGCGGTGGGTTCGGCCCTCCAGAGAGCCGGGCTGCCCGCGGCATCGATGTCCGCACTGGTGGTGGCGGCCGACGGACCGGCCGTCGAGCGTTTGCGCCACCGGGCCGAGGCCGCGGTCAACCCGGCCTCGGTCATGAAGCTGGTGACCACCTACGCCGCCCTGGACCTGCTGGGGCCGGACTACACCTGGAACACCGAGTTCCGCACCGACGGCGAGGTGAACGAAGGGGTGTTGCGCGGCAACCTGTACGTGCGCGGCGGCGGCGATCCCAAACTGGTGCTCGAGCGCCTGCAGGAGGCCTTCATCCGCCTGCAGGACAGGGGTGTTCGCGTGATCCTGGGCGACATGGTGCTGGACCAGAGCGCGTTCGAACTGCCGCCGCACGATCCGGGCGCCTTCGATGGCGAGGCCCTTCGGCCTTACAACGCGGCGCCGGAAGCCCTGCTGGTGAATTTCAAGTCGGTGGTGCTGCACTTCACCCCGGATCTGCGCAAGCGGGTGGCCCACGTGCGCAGCGAGCCGCCCATGGAGGGACTGGCCGTCGACAGCACCGTACCGCTGGCCCGCATGGCCTGCAGCGACTGGCGCGGCGCCCTGCGGGCCCGTTTCGACGACCCTGACCGCATCCGCTTCGAGGGCCGGTTCCCCCAGAGCTGCGGCGAGCGCGAGTGGCCGGTGGCCTACCAGGATCCGGACAGTTACGCGGCCCGCGCCATGGAGGGGATGTGGCGGGCCACCGGCGGGTCGATCACCGGCCAGGTGCGCCAGGGTCTGACACCACCTGGCACCTTCCTGCTGCACGAGGCCCAGTCGCTGCCCCTCTCGGACATCATCACCGACGTCAACCAGTGGAGCAACAACGTGATGGCCCAGCAGGTCTTCCTGACCCTGGGCCGCCTCACGCCAACCCAGGTGATGACCGAAAGCCGCCTGGCGGACCGCCTCAAGCCGGTTCGCAGTGCCCGATTCGAGCACGCGCGCGAGGTGGTCGGTGCCTGGTGGCGCCGCACCCTGGGCATTCGCCACGAAGTGCCCGTGATGGAGAACGGCGCCGGCCTCTCGCGCGTCGAACGCGTCACCCCGGACGCGCTGGGTGCGCTGCTGCGCCACGCCGCCGCCCACCCGCGCGGCGACCAGTTCGTGCAGTCGCTGTCGCTGGCTGGCGTCAATGGCACGGCAGCCCGTTACGCCCGCGCACCGGGCAGCCAGGCCCGCGGCCATGCCTGGCTGAAGACCGGGACCCTGCGCGACGTGATCGGAGTGGCCGGCTACGTGCAGGCCGTCGGTGGCACCCGCTATGCGGTGGTGGCCTTCGTGAACCACGAGCAGGCGCCGGCGGCCCGCCCCGCCATTGACGCCCTGATCGACTGGGTGGCGGCGCTGCCGAACTGAGAGCCCAGGCCAGCGCGGCACGGCCAATTCCGGGACAATGCGGCACGGGCGACCCCCTTGGCGCCTTCATACCGCTCCACCATGGCACTGCAAGACACCATCGGCTACCTCGCCGCCAGCCTGACCACGCTGAGCTTCCTGCCCCAGGCCCTGCACACCTTCCGCACGCGCGATGTCTCGGGCATTTCCCTGGGCATGTACAGCAGCTTCACGCTGGGCATCGCCCTGTGGCTGGTCTACGGCTGGATGATCTCGGCCTGGCCGGTGGTGGTGGCCAATGTGATCACACTGGCCTTGGCCAGCAGCATCCTGGTGATGAAGCTGCGCTACCACCCGCGCAGCTGAAGTATGGGGCAGGCCGCTCAGGCCGCGGCGCGCTGCAGTCGGTCGCGCACGCCGTCCCAGGCTTCGCCCCCGGGCGGGGTTTCAACCCAGATCAGCCGCACCCCGCTGGTGTCCAGTTCACGCAGCACGGCAAACAGCTCCTGCGCGGCCAGAGCCGGGTCGTCGGGCATGCGGCGCAGCATCACGCCACGGGCGGTCTTCAACGGCGCGCGCGCATAGACCGCGATGTGTCGGGCATCGGCGCCCAGCACGTCCAGCGCCGCCTGCAGGGGCTTGGCATCCATCAGACGCACCGGCACCGACGGGGCATAGTGAGACTCCAGGGTGCCGGAGGCGCGCGGCGCCGCGTCGTCGCGCTCGCGGACCGGCAGACCGCAGGCCGCCGCCAGCTGGACCGGGGTGATCATGCCCGGGCGCAGCAATACCGGCTGGCCACGCGAGCAATCCACGATGGTCGACTCGATGCCCACCGGACACGCGCCACCGTCCAGGATCAGCAGGGCGTCACCGGAGAGGGCGGCGAATTCTTCGGCCACATGGGCGGCCGTGGTCGGACTGACGCGGCCGAAACGGTTCGCGCTGGGGGCGGCCACGCCGTGCACGCCGAGCAACCGGGCAGCCGACAGCAGCGCCTGGGCCACCGGGTGCGAAGGGCAGCGAAGTCCGATCGTGTCCTGGCCACCGGCGGCCACGGCGGCCACCTCGGGCCGGCGCGGCAGGATCAGGGTCAGCGGCCCGGGCCAGAACGCGGCCATCAGCCTGACGGCAAAGTCAGGCACCTCGCGCGTCAACGGGGCCACGGCCACGCGCCAGTCGCCGTCCTGGGCGGGCGGCAGGTGCACGATCAGCGGGTGGTCGCTGGGCCGGCCCTTGGCCTCGAAAATGCCGCGCACCGCGCTGGCGTTGCCGGCATCGGCCGCCAGGCCATAGACCGTCTCGGTCGGCATGCCCACCAGCCCGCCGGCGGCCAGCCGCTGCGCGGCCTGCTCGATGGCGACCGGGTCGGCTGCGTTGAGCACCAGCGGCATCGGCGGTGCACCTTCAGAGCGGCGGGAGACCGAGCAGCACCAACACCTGCGACGCGGTCTCGCGCACCTGGGCCACCGACGCGCCGGTGATGTTCAGGTGGCCCATCTTGCGACCCGGGCGTGCACTGAGCTTGCCGTACAGGTGCAGATGGGTGCCGGGCAGCGCCAGCACCTGCGCCCAGGGGGGCGGCACGGGTTGCTCGCTGGCCTGGGTGCGCACGCCGTTGGGCTGGAACCACAGGTCGCCCAGCAGGTTGACCATGATGGCCGGGCTGTGCTGGCGCGGGCTGGGCAGCGGCAAACCGGCCAGGGCACGGACCTGGGCCTCGAACTGCGACAGGTCGCAGGCGTTCTGCGTGTAGTGGCCGCTGTTGTGCGGGCGCGGCGCCATTTCATTGACGATCAGGTCGCTGCCACCCTGGCCGTTGTCGACGATGAAGTACTCGACGCACAGCACGCCCACGTAGTTCAGGTGGTTCGCGATGGCCACCGTGCTGGCCTGGGCGCGCTGCGCCAGGTCGGCCGGCACCGCAGCCTCGTGCACCTCGGTGATGGCCAGGATGCCGTCGCGGTGCGTGTTCTTCTGAACCGGAAAGGCGACCACCTGGCCATCGGCGCCCCGCGCCACCAGCACCGAGCACTCGCCCTGCAGCGGCATCAGCTTTTCCAGCACACAGGGAACGCGACCCAGCTTGTCCCAGGCCTCGGTCAGCTCGGCACGGTCCCTGACGCGGATCTGGCCTTTGCCGTCGTAACCCAGGCGCGCGGTCTTCAGGATGCCGGGCAGCAGGTCGGCGGGCACCGCCGCCAGCAGTTCGGGCGTCTCGATGGCGGCACAAGGCGCCGGATGCACCCCGCTGACCGGCGCGCACTGCACAAAGTGCGCCTTCTCCTGGATGCGGTCCTGCGCCACGGCCACGCAGGCCGCCGACGGAGCCACAGGCCGGTGCGCGCCCAGGGTCACCAGCGCCGGCGCGGGCACGTTCTCGAACTCGGTGGTGATGGCGTCGCAGCGCTGCATCAGTTGCGCCAGACCCTGCTCATCGTCGTAAGCGGTCTGGATGTGCCAGTGCGCCACCAGCCCGGCCGGGCTGGCCGGATCGGGGTCGAGCACCGCCGTGAAGTAGCCCATGGCCTGCGCGGCCTGCACGAACATGCGGCCCAGCTGGCCGCCGCCCATCACACCCAGGGTCATCTGCTGGCCCCGGTCGGACAGGGCGCCGGGCAACAAGGTCTTGACGGACATGGTGGACCTCAGGGAGCGGGTGGAACCGTCATGCCGCGCGCCAGCTCGGTCTGCGCGGTGCGGAAGGCCTCCAGCGTGCGGCGCAGCGCCGGATCCTCATTGGCCAGCATGGCCACCGCGAACAGCGCCGCGTTGGCGGCACCCGCCGCGCCAATGGCAAAGGTGGCCACCGGAATGCCCTTGGGCATCTGCACGATGCTGTGCAGCGAATCGACCCCGGACAGCGCC
>SBFU01000061.1 GCA_006227785.1 Burkholderiales bacterium | reverse complement strand
GAATTGCTCACGGGTCTGGAAGCGCGCCCGACCATACTCGGTCACCTGCAGCGGGGCGGCACGCCCTCGGCCGCCGACCGTCTGCTCGCCACGCGACTGGGCACGGCCGCGGCCGACCTGATCCAGGCGAAGCAATACGGCTTCATGGTCGCCGCGCACGGCGAATCGAGCGTGCCGGTGGCACTGGAAGACGTCGCCGGCCAGGTCAAGACCGTCGCGCCCGACCATCCTTGGGTCGCCAGCGCGCGCGGCGTGGGAACCAGCTTCGGGGATTGACCCGCTGCCCGCCTCGACAACGCATCATGGAAAACCTGCTTTACTGGATCGTTCTGGCAGCCGTCGCGGTGAATGCCCTCACCGGGGTACTCGATGCCGGCCGCAAGCATATGGACCTGGTCGGTGTGGTAATGGTGGGAACCGCCACCGCGCTCGGCGGTGGCACGGTGCGCGACCTGTTGCTGCAACGACCGGTGTTCTGGCTCAACGAGCAGGTTTATCTGCTAGTCGCAGTGGCGACAACGCTCGTCGTTTTTGTCGCGGTGCGCGGTCTGCGTCTGCCACCTCGCCTGTTTCTGATTCCCGATGCCATCGGCCTGGCGCTGTTTACCATCGTTGGCACCCAGATCGCCCTGCAATGGCATGCGCCCTGGCTGGCGGCCAGCCTGTTGGGGGTGATTACCGGCGTGGTCGGCGGCGTGGTCCGCGATGTGCTGTGCAATGAGGTTCCCCTGGTATTCGTGCGCGGCGAACTTTATGCCACGGCAGCATGGGTGGGAGCCATGGTGCTGATCGGATTGCAGTCGCTGGGGGTGTCGCCCGTTGCGGCAGCCTGGGCGGGGATGGCGACCGTTCTGATTATCCGCCTGGCGGCCATGGCGTTCAGGATTACGCTGCCGACCTATTCGTCTCGCGAGTAGGTCGTCGCCCTGAGGAATCAAGGCGGTGACAGTCGACAATGCATCTGCGAAAAAATTGTCGGGTTCGACAGCGGTGGAATCGTGACCAGGCCTGATCTCTACGCTGTAGACTGGGCTGCATCGTGACCGTCTGGGCACCGCTCGAGATCGGCATGCTGATGATCGCAAGCGCCCATCCTTCTGGCCCGAACGGGGAACCGAGCGCGATCGACAGGCAGCCCGTGGCATCGCCGCTTTGGCTAGGCCCCGGGGTCCTAGCCGGCGACCAGCACGGCGCTGCTGCTCGTCGTGACCTGCGTCTCGGCCATCGGTGCCAGCGGATCCGCGCCACATAGGAGCATGCAAGCGCTCATGTTGAATCACTGATGACCAACAATTTGCCGGTCATGGCAACGTTTCGGGTTCATGGCCGCCCTGCTGAGCGTGCACATCTCCCGCCTTGTTTTTGACCTGCCCCGACAGCGATATCACCATGGGTGCGTCGATCAATGTCGTTCCATCATGGCAAACCGTCATGAAGCCTTAACACTCAAATCGCAGCATCGCGAGTTGCCCCGAACAAGATGGCATGCTCCCTGCTTGTACAATGCCGCCACCCCGAGCTTTCGCTTTGCGATCAACTACGACACCCGATGCCTTCAACCCTCGCTTCCGCCTCCGTCACGCCCGCCGCCTACGTGGTGGGATTCTGTTCCAGCCTGCTGACCTGGGTGCTGCTGACCGGCTCCCTGGCCGCGGACGAAGTGTTGCTGGGGATGCTGGTCTCGCTGGTCGTGATGCTTGCCGCCGGACAACGCCTGGCCTTGCTGTCAGGGCTGCGGCTGACACCCCTGGCCCCGCTGCACCTGCTGCGTTACCTGGCTTATTTCTTCGGCCAGCTGGCACGCTCCAACCTCGATGTCGCGCGGCGGGTGATCTCGCCCACGCTGCCCATCCATCCCGAGCTGGTTGAAGTACGCACCGGCCTCAAATCGGATCTCGGCCGCATGCTGCTCGCCAACAGCATCACCCTGACGCCGGGCACGCTCACCGTGGAGGCGGAAGGCGATCGCCTGCTGGTCCACTGGATCGACAGCACGTCGGGCGGCGATCTGGAGAGCGCCACCCGCGCCATCGCGGCCGGCTTCGAAAAACACATTTCAGGCTTCCTCAAATGAACCCGCCCGACATCAACCTGCTGGAAGGTTTAGCACTGTTATTGCTCGGCAGTGCACTGTTGTTGGGCTTCGTTCGGCTGGCACGGGGCCCGGCGGCGCCGGATCGCCTGGTCGCCGCGGACACCCTCGGCATCATCGCCACCGCCGGGCTGGTGCTGCTGGCCTGGCTGCTCGACAGTGCCCTGTATCTCGACGTCGCGCTGGTCTACGGCGTGCTGGCCTTCGTCGGCGTGGTGGCCCTGGCGCGCGCGATCGAGAGGGAACGGACATGAGACTGGCTGCCGACCTGTTGCTGCTCGCGGGCGCGCTGCTCTGTCTGCTGGCCGCCCTCGGCATCCTGCGCATGCCCGATGTCTACAACCGCATCCAGGCCGGCACCAAGGCATCGACGCTGGGCGTGCTCTGCATCCTTGCCGGGATCGGTCTGCTGCAGCCTGCGTGGTGGCCCAAGCTCGTGGCCATTGCCGGCTTCGTGCTGTTCACCAGCCCGGTCGGCTCGTCGACGCTGGCGCGTGCCTTCCACCGTGCCGGGGTGAAGGTCTGGCAAGGTCCGGACAAGGAGGCACCGCG
>SBFU01000313.1 GCA_006227785.1 Burkholderiales bacterium | reverse complement strand
CAGGTGGCCGACAGCGCCGCAGCAGCCGCGCTCGGCCCGGGGCCGGGCGATGCGCTGGTGTGCTGGGGGCGCGACGCACCGGAGGGCCTGCAGGCGCTGGCCGGGCGCAGCGGTGCGAAGCTGTGGCGGCTGGAGGACGGCTTCATCCGGTCGGTGGGCCTGGGCTCGGACCTGATCCGGCCCTGGTCGCTCGTCATGGACAGCCGCGGCCTGTATTTCGACCCCGGCCAGCCGTCCGACCTGGAGCACCTGCTGGCGCATGCTGAGTTTTCCGGGGAAGAACTGGCGCGTGCCCGCGCCGTGCGACGGTTCATCGTCGAACATGGCCTGAGCAAATACAACCTGGAGAGCGCCCAGCCACCGCCGTGGCCCGCCCGGGGACGGCGTGTGGTGCTGGTGCCGGGACAGGTGGAGGACGATGCCTCGGTGCGCTATGGCGGGGGAGCGGTGCGAACCAACCTGGACTTGCTGCACGCCGCCCGTGCCGCCTGCCCGGACGCCTTCCTGGTCTACAAGCCGCACCCGGACGTGCTGGCCAACAACCGCCGGGGCCGGCTGGACCTGTCGCAGGTGCTGGCCGTGGCCGACCACGTGGAAACCGGGTCCGCCATGCTCGGCTGCCTGGCCGCCTGCGACGAGCTGCACACACTCACCTCGCTGTCCGGCTTCGAGGCTTTGCTGCGTGGCAAGCGGGTGGTCACTTACGGACACCCCTTCTACGCCGGCTGGGGACTCACCGAAGACCGCCACACCCACCCGGCCCTGCAGGCACGCCGCCAGAGGCGGCTCACGCTGGACGAGCTGGTGGCGGGCGCGCTGCTGCGCTACCCCATGTGGTGGGACTGGGAGCTGCGCGGCCACACCCGCTGCGAAACCGTGCTGCAACTGTTGCTGCTTCAGCGCGAGCGGCTCAGGGCTGACGGGGGGTTGCGACGCCTGGAGAAAGGTTGGTGGCGGCGGCAGTGGCGCAAGCTGGGTGTGCTCCGGAAGGCCTGGATCCCGTGAACAGGCCGCTTTTTTGTGGATTGTTACCAACATCGGGCCAGCGTCATTCTGCAAATATGACCCGACAAGGTGGCCAACCTCAAAACATCCACTCATGCTGCACCGCAACAACGATAATCCGTCCATGTTGTCCGGTGGGCTGGAATCGTTCAGAGGCAAACAGGTTCTGCTGCTGCAGGGACCGGTAGGCCCCTTCTTTGCACGTCTGGCCCGCGACCTCCGCGCGTGCGGCGCCACGGTCCACAAGGTCAACTTTCATGCCGGCGATGCGCTTTTCTACCCCGGAGGCACCCTGTTCCGTGGCTCACGGCAGGAATGGCCAGCCTTCCTGGAGCAACTGCTGGAACGGTTGCGAATCGACATCGTCCTGCTCTATGGCGACTGCCGGCCGATCCATGCCCAGGCCCATGCCTTGGCGCACACGCGCGGCATTGAGGTAGGGGTGTTCGAAGAGGGTTACCTGCGCCCCAACCACATCACCCTGGAGCGCTTTGGCGTCAACGGCTATTCGCAGATTCCCCGCGACGCAACCCGCTACCTGCAGATGCCCGACCTGCCCGACGTGCCGGTGCGCGAGGTTGGCAACACCTACTGGCTGATGGTGTGGTGGGGCTTCTGGTATTTCACCATCGGGGGCCTGGCCAGCCTGCTCCAACCGGAGCATGTGCATCACCGAAAACTCAGCGTGCTGGAAGCGCTCCCATGGCTTCGCTCTGTATGGCGCAAGCAGTGGTACCGCTGGACCGAGCGACATCTGCTGCAAGAGCTGACGCGGCGCTGGGGCAAGCGCTACTTCCTGGTGCCGCTGCAGGTGCATAACGACACGCAGATCCGGGTGCATTCTAAGTTTGAGGGTGTGGAGCAGTTCATTGAGCGCGTGATGCGCTCATTTGCCGGCAATGCGCCCACCGACACCGCACTGGTCATCAAGCACCACCCGATGGACCGCGGCTACCTGAGCTACGCCTCACTGATCGGGCGGCTGACCCATGAACTGGGGCTGCAGGGCCGTTGCTTTTATCTTCACGACCAGCACCTGCCGACTTTGCTGGACCACGCCCGCGCAGCGGTGGTGGTCAACAGCACGGTGGGACTGCAGGCCTTGCGCCACGGCGTGCCGCTCAAGGCCATGGGTGAAGCCATCTACGATTTCCAGGGCCTGACCTTCCAAGGCGAACTGGAAGCCTTCTGGAACCGCGCCCACGAAATCAGGCCCGACAAGCGGCTGCTGCGCCAGTTCGTCCGCTATCTGAAGCTGAACAACCAGATCAACGGGAGCTTTTTCCGCCGGCTGCCCGGCACGGGGTGGAGCTGCGGTCTGGACTGGCAGCGCGATGCCGAGATGCCGGAGATCGCCGTTTCCCAGCCGGTGCCCCTGTCGGGTCCGCTGGTGTCACCGGTGATGTCACCCACCCTGAGAAACGAGGTTTCCCCGCTGGTTTCGCTGCGCGACAATACGGCCGAAGGTCCAGACCTGCGCAGGCACGGCTGAACGGGCCGGGCCGACCCACGAAACCCATCGACCGGCTGGGGCCGGACATCCAGACCATGAAGATTGCCATCGCAGGCACCGGCTACGTCGGTCTGTCGAACGCCATTCTCCTGGCGCAGCACCACGAAGTGGTGGCGCTGGACATCGA
>SBFU01000505.1 GCA_006227785.1 Burkholderiales bacterium | reverse complement strand
ATGCGCTGGGTGCATTGGAAGCACAAAGTGAGAGCAGCCGTCTGCAGGTTGACCTGTTTGCCCCGCCTCCGGCGGCACCCGAACCCGAGATCCCGCCGGTCGTGGCCGCTCTGGCTGGCATTGACCCCGACACCCTGAGCCCGCGCGAAGCGCTGGAGCAGTTGTACACCCTCAAGAAACTGGCAGAGAAAACATGACCTACTGCGTCGCCGTCAAACTCAAGGCCGGACTGGTGTTTCTGTCCGACTCGCGGACCAATGCGGGCCTGGACCAGATCAGCACCTTCCGCAAGATGATCGTCTACGAAAAACCTGGCGATCGGTTCATGTGCCTGCTGTCGGCGGGCAACCTCAGCATCTCTCAATCGGTGCGCGAAATCCTGCAGGTGGAGAAACTGCAGGACCCCGATGGCGGGGAACCACTGACCATCTGGAACGCCAAAAGCATGTTCGACGCCGCCCGGGTACTGGGTTCAGCTGTGCGCCATGTCTACACAAGGGATGGTGAAGCCCTCAAGCGCTCCGGTGTCGAGTTCAATGTCTCGATGATCTTCGGTGGGCAGGTCAAAGGCGAAGGCATGAGGCTGTTCCAGGTCTACTCGGCTGGCAACTTCATAGAGGCCACGGCAGAGACGCCGTTTTTTCAGATTGGCGAGTCCAAGTACGGCAAGCCTGTTCTTGACCGGGTGATCACACCCGACACCCCGCTGGACGAGGCGGCCAAGTGCGTGCTGGTGTCCATGGACTCGACGCTCAAGTCCAACCTGTCGGTGGGCCTGCCGCTCGACCTTGCCGTCTACGAGGCAGACGCCCTCATGAGCGAGCGCATCACCTGCATCGACGAGAGCAATCCGTATTTCCAGATGGTGCGCAGCACCTGGGGCCAGAAGTTGCGGGAGGTGTTCGACAGCATCGAACACCCCACCTGGGACGGCAGCCACACCTCGGTACCTCTGATGTGCGAGCCCCAGGGGCGGCAGAAACCGCTGAGAAAAATCTGCAACGAGCGCGAAAAGCTCATCTGAAGGGGCAACAGGCAGGCGCGCTGCCATTGCCGCGTCGCCCCACAGGCCATTGCGACCTGGTGGCGCCGCCCCACTCCCGGTCACCATGTCCCTGATCATCTTTTCCCACGCCAACAGTTTTCCAGCCAGCACCTACGGTTTGCTGTTCCGCAGCCTGCGCTCACGCGGGCATGCCGTGCGCGCCATCGAGAAGTTCGGTCACGACCCACGTTATCCCGTCACCAGCAACTGGCCCCACCTGGTGCAGCAACTGGCTGACTTTGCCGCCCCCGAGATCGAACGCCATGGCCAAGGGGCCTGGCTGGTGGGCCACTCCCTGGGTGGTTTTCTCAGCCTGATGTGCGCTGCCCGCCATCCCGATCTGGGTGGCCACGCCGTCCGGGGTGTGCTGCTGATCGATTCACCGGTCCTGGGGGGCTGGCGGGCGCGGACCCTCGAACTCATCAAGCGCACCCAGCTGGTGGGCTCGGTGTCCCCCGGCAAAGTGAGCCGCCGGCGCCGCAACCACTGGCCCGATGCCGCAGCAGCCTTCGAGCATTTCGCCCACAAGAAGGCTTTCGCACACTGGGACCCGCAGGTGCTGCGGGACTACATCACACATGGCACGCGAGACGATCAGACGGCGCAGGGTCTCCGCCGCGTCCTGGCCTTCGACCGCGATGTGGAAACGGCCATCTACAACACCTTGCCACACAACCTGGACCGTATCCTGCGCCGCCATCCCCTGCGCTGTCCGGTGGGCTTCATTGGCGGTACCCGTTCGCTGGAGATGCGGCAGGTGGGCATGACCATGACCCGCAAACTGGTGGGGGCGCATCCACAGCGCATGCTCATGGTCGAAGGCAGTCATCTGTTCCCCATGGAAAAGCCCCAGGAGACAGCGGCTGCCATCGATCAGGTATTGCTTGCGTTGCATAGCCGAGACGAACGTCAGAAATAGCCCCCATCCCGCGGTCTTACCTTCACAATGCCGTGAGGTGGGGTGGCCTATAAACGGAGCTCAGGGCTTGGGCCCCCGCCCTGCCACCACCCTCGCACGCCTGCATGAAGTCGTCTCAGCCCGCCGGTTCCGAACGCCCCGCCCCGTGGCGGCACGTCTGGAACTGGCATCCATCCCAGCACAGCCTGTGGCTGCGATTGACGGTGGCGGTGCTTCTGACCCTGATAGCGACCTGGTTGAGGGTGGCACTGGCGCCAGCCGAGTCAGGCGGTCGCTTCATCACCTTGTCCCTGGCCGCTGCGTTGGCGGCCCTCTACGGCGGTCTGGCCGCTGGCATGGTCAGCACGCTTCTGGGCATGGTGCTGGTGAATTTCTTCCTGGTGCAACCCTATGGTTCACTGGCCTTCGAGAACCCGGTCGAGGCTTTCTGGCTCAATCTGTGGCACCTGACGACCCAGGTGGTGGTGGTGGGTTCCATATGGTGGATGCAAGAGCAGAACCAGCGACTTCGGACCGTTCATCGGGAACTGGAGGCCAGCCGCAGGCGTTTCAGGGACACCTTCGAGTTTGCGGCAGCTGGCATTACCCAGGTCGACCTGAACGGACGCCTGATGATGGTCAACCAGACCTTCTGCCAGTTGGTCGGCTACTCGCAGGAAGAGTTGCTGCAGATGCGTTTCCAGGACTTCACCCACCCCGACGATATCCGGCCCGACGAAGCCCTGCTGGAACAGGTACTGCGAGGTGAACGGGACCGCTACTCCATCGAGAAGCGGTATGTGCGCAAGGATGGGCAGGTGGTCTGGGCACACCTCACCGTGGCCGTCGTTCGCCGTACCCCGGACGTGCCCGAGTATTTTGTTTCCGTGGTGCAGGACATCTCGGCCATCAAGGCGGCCGAAGCGGCGTTGCGCACCAACGAGCGTCTGATGCGCCAGGCCCATGCCCTGGCAGGGCTGGCCAGCTGGGAGGGCGACGTTCCCACCAACCGGTTCAGGACACTGGACAACTCCTATCGGCAGATCGGCCTGCCTTACGAAACCTTCAGCGGCGAGGACCTGCTGGCCCTGACCCACCCCGCCGACCGGGAGCGCATCGGAAAAGACTGGGCAGATGCCGTCAAGGGGCTGCGCCCCTACAACTCGACCTACCGTACCCGAATGAACGGTGAGGACCGGTGGCTCAGCGTTCGCGCCGAATTCGAGCGTGACGCCGAAGGTCGGGCCTTGCGGGCATTCGGGGTTACCCAGGACATCACCGAGCGGAAGCTGGCCGAACGCCAGATCCAGCGCCTCAACGCCTCACTCGAACAGAAAATACGTGAACGCACGCGCGAACTCAAGGATGCCTACGACGAGCTGGAAAGTTACTCCTATGCCGTTGCGCACGATCTGCGCTCGCCCCTGCGCCTGATCAACGGCTTCGCCCAGGCCCTGCAGGAAGACAATGCGGCCCTGGATACCGGCAGCCGCCGTCATCTGGACCGCATCATGCAGGCCAGCCGCAAGATGGGTTTGCTCATCGACGGGCTGCTCAAGCTGGCCCAGGTCGGCCGTGGTGAGCTGCAGCGCCAACCCGTGAACCTGAGCCTGATCGCGACCCGGCTGCTGGAAGAGCTGGCGGCCGAATCACCGCAAAGGCAGGTCGACTGGTCGGTGGAGCCTGACCTCATGGTCACGGCCGATCCGGCGTTGATGGAGGCGCTGCTGCAAAACCTGCTGCACAACGCCTGGAAGTACACCGCCGAAACCCCCCAGGCGCAAATCAGAATGTACGCCCGCATGGACGACCGCCAGGCCCGCTTCTGCGTTGCGGACAATGGCTCCGGTTTCGACATGAGCCGGGCCGACAAGCTGTTCCAGCCGTTCCAGCGGCTGCACCAACCCCACGAATTCAGCGGTCTGGGCATTGGCCTGGCCACCGCTCACCGCATTGTTTTGCGTCACGGTGGCACGCTGCACGCGAAAGGGACGCCCGGACAGGGCGCCACCTTCTGCTTCAGTGTGCCGCAACCTGATGCTCCCGATTCGAACCCACCTGTCCGCTGAACCGGACTGCGTTACTGTGGCGGATGCGCATCTGCCGACTCCGGCTCAACAGGCGAGCGTGGATCCATCTGCAGAACCGCCTGCGACCCGCCCCCCATCACCACGTAGTCGGCCTTGGCATCGTCAGCCACCGGCGGTGCGGCCCTCATGCGCTTGAGGACATACAGCGCCAGCACGACCAGCACGATGGCAAAGGCCGGCATCAGACTGGCTGCGCCAAATTGGTCCATGACCATGCCCCCCAGGGTGGGCCCGAGGGCTGCACCGGCACCGTGCACCAGCAGAAGTCCACCGGTGAATTCCAGCAATCGGGTGGAATCGATCACGTCGTTGACGTGGGCCACACCGAGACCATAGACCGTGAAGACCAGGCCGCCGTAGAACAGACCCAGTGCGATCAGCACCCAGTGCGGCAAGCTCAGAACGAACATCGACAAGGCAGCCAGCGCAGCCGCACCGACACACACCCAGAACAGCACCAGCCGTCGATCATGGCGGTCGGAATAATGCCCGACGGGCCACTGGAAGATGGCACCACCCAGGATGGTCGCCGCCATGAAAGCCGCCACGCCGGTGTCGGACAGCCCGACCCCTTGCGCATACAAGGCCCCCATGCCGAAGAACGTGCCGTTGAGCAGCCCCGATGCAAAGGCCGCTGCGGTGCCCAGAGGTGACGCATCGTAGAGACTGCGCAGGCTCAAGGAAGGCGCCTCCACGGGCACCGGTTGCTGCACCGGTGTCAGCGTGATGGGCAGCAGGGCGAACGAGAACATCACGGAAACCATGGCGAAAGGCACGAAGCCCAGCCGGTCCCCCACCAGGATCAACCACTGCCCCAGCGCCAGCGCGACAAAGTTGACCGACATGTAGGCAGCAAACACCTTGCCTCGCTGATCGCTGGGTGCCAAGGTGTTCAGCCAGCTCTCCACCACCATGTACAGCCCCACCAGACAGATTCCGGTGACCAACCTCAACAGACCCCAGAACCACGGATCGATCCACAGTGCGTGCAGGATGGGCATGGTCGAGGCAACCGAAGCCATGGCGGCAAACGCGCGGATATGTCCCACCCGACGGATCACCACCGGACAGACATAGGTCCCCAGAACAAAGCCGGCGAAATAGGCCGACATCACCAGGCCCAGCGTCAGCCCGGAGAAGTTTGCCACCCCCGCGCGAAGGCCGACCACGGAAAACAGCAGCCCCACGCCCACCACCAGGAGCCCGACACCGCTGAGCAGGGAGGAAAGAGGAATCAGCAGCTTGCCCATCGCACCGTCATGGCTGGCACATGAAGTCGCCCGGCATCAGCCCGTCCAATCGACCCAACCAGCTTGCGCGGTCACAACAATCAGCACACCGAAGGCGATGCGGTACCAGGCAAATGGCACAAAACTGTGCTGCCCGACAAAGCGCAGCAACCAGCGCACGCACACCCACGCCGACAGCCAGGACACCACCAAGCCCACGGCAAACACCGGCAGGTCCTCCGCTCCCACAAGATCGTGGTTCCTGTAGAGATCGTAGGCCGCCGCACCAAACAGCATGGGAATGGCCAGGAAGAAGCTGAACTCCGTGGCCGCCTTGCGGTTGAAGCCCACCAGCATGGCACCAATGATGGTCGCACCCGAGCGGCTCACCCCTGGTACCAGTGCGGTGCACTGGATCAGCCCGACCTTGAGCGCATCGCGCCAGGTCACCTGATCGACATCGGACACCACCGTGGGAGCGCCCCGGCTCTGCAGGCGTTCCGCCCAGAGGATGACCAGACCTCCGACAATGAAGCCCGCCGCCACGACCAGGGGGGAAAACAGGACCGCTTTGATCACATCAATGAACATCACGCCCGCCAAGGCCGCAGGCAGGAATCCGACCAGCACGTTGACCGCAAAGCGTTGCGCCGACCGGTCGCTGGGCAACCCCAGCAACACCCGCCAAAGCCGCTCGATATACAGCGAGACGATGGCCAGGATGGCACCTGTCTGAATGACCACCTCGAACAGCTTGACCTGCTCACCGTGCCAGCCGAGCAAGGCGGCGGTGAGGATCAGGTGACCCGTCGAAGAAATAGGCAGGAACTCGGTCAGCCCTTCGACCACCCCCATGATGGCGGCCTTGATCAGCAGTGCGGTGTCCATGAAAGTCAGAAGGGGAATGGCGCTGGCAGGAGCCGCCTCCTGCCGCCTGCATGGTGCGGCCGAGAGGGGCAGAACGGAAGGTAGCGGAAGCCGACTATGGTACCTGTTTGGCAACGACCCACTTCGCGCTTCTCAAGGACGTTGCACGGGTCGAAGCACCAGCTCGATGCCTCCGGGTACCACCCGCAGCCCATCGGGCTCATAGCCCCATCCACGCACCCCGCGAAGATCTTCCTCACTCAAACGGTGAACGACCCGCTCCCTGAACTGCTCCTCCACCAGAGCACCTGCCAGGCTTTGAAGCAAAGCTTGCACAGACACAGGGAGTCCAGGCACATCCAGCGCATCCACGCGCAATTCGTGCAGCCGCAGCGTCCGGTCCTGTGAGGAGAGTTGCAATCCATAACTGAGGGTCACGGTACCCTGCCGCTTGCGCTGTCCGCCGTCAGGCAGACCGACGGACACATCCAGCCTGGTGCCCACCCGATTCGCCTCGGGCAATAGACGGACGCGCGGGTCGCTGAAGCGCACCTCGAACAGATTCATGTAGCGGTGGGTGTAGGGGAATTCCCGCGCCAGATGCTCGACAAAACGTGCTTCGCTCAAGGTGACCACCCTGGGCCCGGGTGGCGACATCGCGCAGCCTGCCATCAAGGCGAAGGCACCCGCTCCAAGCGCCAGTCCTGCCATCAACCACCGGCGCCGATCCGTCTTTCCCATAGCTGCCTCCGAACAAAAAATATGAAGCCTCGATCGCCCGCAGCATGCGTGTTCGGGATACGGCTTTCTGGCCGCCGACCAGCGAGTACCGATGCCGATCATGATCGATCTGGGAGAATATCCTGGGGTTCCCCGTGTCGACGTGCCGGGGGTCACAAGTTGCCGCACATGACAGAATGTTGTGCTCCGATCCGCCCACCCCGACCATGCAACGCCCCACCCACGCCAACGTCTTGACACCACAAGATGTTCCCGCGTGGCTAGACAAACTGGGCATCCGACGCGTGCTGGTGCTGTCCCCCCACCTGGACGATGCGGTCTTTTCTCTCGCATCGCTGTTGCAGGCTGCGGCGGACCGCGCGACGGTGGTCACCGTGTTCACCGATGCGGAACCGGGTCCGGGTGAGGCTTGGACGCACATGGCCGGGTTTTCAGGTACGCAAGACGAGTTCTCCGCCCGGCGTGCGGAGGACGCCGATGCCATGGGATTGCTCGGTTGCGCCTTCTTGCACGCCGGACTGCGCAGCGGACAGCTCAACGACGCTCTCGCGCACACCTTGACCCGTGAATGGCTCGATGTCGCCGGCATGAACGACGCCCATGGCCTGGTCTTGCTGCCGGCTGCGGCGGGCAGCCACCTGCCCTACACACCACTGCAGGCGTTCTGGAACCGACTCACCCGCCGCCCCTTCGGCGCGCCAGCGCACGGCGAGCACAGGCAGGTCAGGGACCATTTCTGGAGCCCCATGACACAAAGCCATTGCCAAATGGGCTTCTACGCCGAGCTGCCTTACGTGTGGAAGCAAGGAGATCTTGCGCTGGAGCGCGAGCTCA
>SBFU01000113.1 GCA_006227785.1 Burkholderiales bacterium | reverse complement strand
CTGCGCGGCACCAAGCGCGAGGAAGTGCAGCGCGGCCAGGTGCTGTGCAAGCCCGGCTCGATCAAGCCGCACACGCACTTCACCGGTGAGGTGTATGTGCTGTCCAAGGACGAGGGTGGCCGTCACACGCCGTTCTTCAACAACTACCGTCCGCAGTTCTACTTCCGCACCACCGACGTCACGGGCTCGATCGAGCTGCCCGAGGGCAAGGAGATGGTGATGCCGGGTGACAACGTGTCGATCACCGTCAAGCTGATCGCCCCGATCGCCATGGAAGAGGGTCTGCGTTTTGCCATCCGCGAAGGCGGCCGCACCGTCGGCGCCGGCGTCGTGGCCAAGATCATCGAGTGATTCCCTGGCAACAGGGTGAACGTTCCGTAGGGGTATAGCTCAATTGGCAGAGCGTCGGTCTCCAAAACCGAAGGTTGGGGGTTCGATTCCCTCTGCCCCTGCCACCTGACCCGAAGCCAGCGCAGGCTGGCCCGAATCAAGTGGCTGACAAGCCCACCGAAGTCCTGTGGACCTCTGGTGGGCTTGCGTGTCTCAAGCTTTGGCCTGTCAGACCCGCATTTTTCTCGCAAAGTACCGTATGGCCACATCTGATGTAGAAACCGTCCAGTCGGGCGCCGACAAGGCCAAGACCGCCGCTGCGGCTGTCCTCGCATTGGGCGGCTTCGTCGCCTATTTCCTGCTGGCCCCCCAGGGTGCGCTGGTGCAGTGGGGTGCCTTGCTGGGTTGTCTGGTGGTGGCCGCCGCGGTCTTCCTGGTGTCCGAGCCGGGGCGGCAGTTGCTGGCGTTCTGGCGCGACTCCTGGCGCGAGGTCAAGAAGGTGGTCTGGCCCGCCCGCAAGGAGGCGATCCAGATGACCGCCTACGTGTTCGCCTTCGTGTTTGTGATGGGCCTGTTTCTGTGGCTCACCGACAAGACCCTGGAGTGGGTGTTCTTCGATCTGATTCTGGGGTGGAGATAAGATGACCGAGCAGAACGCGACCGACGCCAAAGACATCGGAACGCCGACCGAAGGCATGCGCTGGTATGTCGTGCATGCCTATTCCGGCATGGAGAAGGCGGCGGAGCGCAACATCATCGAGCGCATCAACCGTGCTGGCATGCAGCACAAGTTCGGACGCATCCTGGTGCCGACCGAAGAGGTGGTGGAGGTCAAGAATGGCCAGAAGCGCACCACCGAACGCAAGTTTTTCCCGGGCTATGTGCTGGTCGAGATGGTCATGGACGACGAGACCTGGCATCTGGTCAAGCACACCAACAAGGTGACCGGCTTCGTGGGTGGTGCCCGCAACCGCCCCGCGCCCATCTCTGAAGAAGATGTGCAGAAGATCGTCAACCAGATGCAGGAAGGCACCGACAAGCCCCGCCACAAGGTGGAGTTCATGGTCGGGGAGTACGTCCGCGTCAAGGAAGGCCCGTTCACCGACTTCAACGGCTCGGTCGAGGAAGTCAACTACGAAAAGAACAAGCTGCGCGTGTCGGTGACCATTTTTGGTCGTGCCACGCCGGTCGAACTCGAGTTCAGTCAGGTCGAGAAGGCCTGACATCTGGTCCGTGTGTCAGGCGGGTCGACCCGACGCCTGTCACATCTGAAATGGTATCGGGTCCCCAACCGCGAGGAGGCCATCTGAAGATGGCCGTCTGCACTCGCAGGAGCTAAAAATGGCGAAAAAAATCGTCGGCTTCATCAAGCTGCAGGTGCCAGCTGGTAAGGCCAACCCCTCTCCCCCGATCGGTCCGGCGCTGGGTCAGCGCGGACTGAACATCATGGAGTTCTGCAAGGCGTTCAACGCCCAGACCCAGGGCGTCGAGCCCGGTCTGCCGCTGCCGGTGGTGATCACCGCTTTCGCGGACAAGAGCTTCACCTTCATCATCAAGACCCCGCCGGCCACAACGCTGATCAAGAAGGCGATCAAGCTGGACAAGGGCTCCCCGGTGCCCAACAAGCAGAAGGTCGGCAAGATCACCCGCGCCCAGCTGGAAGAAATCGCCAAGACCAAAATGAAGGACATGACCGCTGCCGACCTCGATGCAGCCGTCAAGACCATCGCCGGTTCGGCCCGTTCGATGGGCGTGATCGTGGAGGGCGTGTGACATGGCCAAACTGACCAAAAAACAGAAAGCCTTCGCAGGCAAAGTCGACAGCAACAAGCTCTACCCCCTGACCGACGCCCTGGCGATCGTCAAGGAGTGTGCCAACGCCAAGTTCGACGAGTCGATCGATGTGGCCATCCAGCTGGGCATCGATGCCCGCAAGTCGGACCAGGTGGTCCGTGGTGCGGTCGTGATGCCCAATGGCACCGGCAAGACCAAGCGCGTGGCCGTCTTTGCCCAGGGCGCCAAGGCCGAAGAGGCCAAGGCCGCGGGTGCCGATGTGGTCGGCATGGATGACCTGGCTGCCGACGTCAAGGCCGGCAAGATGGACTTTGATGTGGTCATCGCCTCGCCCGACGCCATGCGCGTGGTCGGTACCCTGGGTCAGATCCTGGGTCCGCGCGGCCTGATGCCCAACCCCAAGGTCGGCACCGTGACCCCGGACGTTGCCACGGCCGTGAAGAACGCCAAGGCTGGCCAGGTCCAGTTCCGCGTCGACAAGGCCGGCATCGTGCACGGCACCATCGGTCGCCGCTCCTTCGAGGCTGACAAGCTCCAGGGCAACCTGGTGGCCC
>SBFU01000033.1 GCA_006227785.1 Burkholderiales bacterium | reverse complement strand
ACCGGCACCACCTCGCCCTTGGGCATCACGCGCTGCACGTTGTGGATCCAGGTTGGCACCAGCACCACATCCGGGAATCGGCGGGCCAGGTTGTACAGCCCCGACTTGAAGGGCTGGGGGTCCTCGTCGAACCCCCGTGTGCCTTCCGGAAACAGGATCAGCGAGTCACCGCTGGACAAGGCCTCGATCAGGGGTTGCAGGGGGTCTTCCTCGCCCTTGCGTTCACGCTCGACATAGACCGCATTGAACACGGCGGTGGTGATCCAGCGCCTGAAGTTCGAGGCGGTCCAGTAGTCGCGTGCAGCGATCGGCCGCGTGATGCTGCGCAGCGATTGGGGCAGCGCGGCCCAGATCAGCACCAGATCGGCATGGCTCTGGTGGTTGGCGAAATAGATGCGCTGTTCGGCCTTGGGTGGACAGCCGTACCAGCGCGCCTGGGCGCCCGTGAGCAGGCGCACCACCCCCAGCAGCAGCGTGCCGGCCAGCTGGGCGCGCCAGTTCACCGAGACAACCTCATGGCAGTTGCACCGCGCCCATGCGGGCGACGATGGTGCGGGTACGCCGGGCCAGGTAGGCCGATCCCTGACGCGTCTCGAAGAATTTCGGTGAGGGCAGCATGACCGCCAGGCGCGCCGCCTCGCTCGCCGTCAGCTGGCGCGCCGGCTTGCGGAAATAGCGCTGAGCGGCGGCCTCGGCACCAAATACGCCCTCGCCCCACTCCACGCTGTTGAGGTAGATCTCCAGGATGCGCCCTTTGTCAAGCAGGGCTTCGAGCATCAGCGCCAGCACCAGCTCCTGACCCTTGCGAACGAAGTTGCGCTCGCCCGAGAGCAGCAGGTTCTTGGCCAGTTGCTGGGTGATGGTGGAGCCGCCCACCACCCGGACCGCACGTGCCGGACTGGACGGACGCTGCGCCTGTCGTTGCCGATGCTGGTTGCGTTTCCAGGCCGATTCGATGGCCTGCCAGTCGACACCCCCGTGCTGAACAAAGCCGGCGTCTTCGGAGGCAATCACGGCACGCTGCAGGTGCATGCTGATGCGCTCCCGCGGCACCCAGGTCGAGGACCAGCGCCAACGATCCTCGCTGGTCATGGCACGGCCGGCCACACGCCATGCCTCCGATCGCATGAAGGCCGTGCTTTCGGGGTTGATCGCCACCATCAGGGCAATGCGCAGCAGGAAGGCCAATTGCAGGGCCAGGCCGGCGAGCAACACCCACAGCAGCCAGCGTCCGAACGATCTCATGGGCTTTAGGGCAGTCTCGCCGCGCTGGAGTGGTCTGTCATGCCGTTCGCCTACTGTCCGCTCATCTGGGTGCGCAGGCCTTCATCGCGCGTGAACCGGAAGCGTGACACCACGACGATCTGATCGGCCTGACGGCGCATCGCGTCGCTGAAGCGGCCAAACGACAGACTGCGCACGATGGCTTCGGCGCGGCGGTCCAGCGTGGGGTTGCCCGAGCCCTGGACCACCTCGGTTTCCAGCACCGCGCCGCTGTGGTTGACTGTCATGATCATGGTCAGCTCACCATACAGTTTGCGCCCGCCGGCTTCCGGGAAGTTGCGCGTTCCCCGGTCCTCGATCTTGCGTCGCAGCTCGTCGTAATAGAGGGCATAGACCTCTTCGCGCGTGGCCGGGCTGATGTAGCGCTTCTTCGGGCGCGCGTTCTCTTCATTGATGCGTTTTTCGATCTCGGCCAGCAGCTTGACCAGGGCCTGGCGCTGCTGTTCGCGTTCGATACTTTCCCGGCTTGGGTTGACCGCCTGAAGATCGGGCGGTGGCAGGTTGGCCAGCCGACGGCGGACCTCGGCCAGTACCTGCTCCTGCTGCTCCTTGAGGGCCTGGATCTTGCGTTGCTGGTCCTCCTCGACGGTGTCACCCAGGCGCGCCACCGTCGAGGGGGGCAGCGGGGAGGTGGCACGGCCTTTCTCGGCGTCACCGCCTCCGGCCAGCGAAGCCTGGGCGATGGCCATGGCCCGTTCCGGACGTTCATCGCTGCGGGCGTTGACCAGGATGACTTCCAGTGGGGTGTCCTGGAACACGCGGTTGAAACCTTCCGGGTCGACGAAGCGCACGGTCAGCAGGGCCGCATGCACCGCCAACGAAATACCCAGTGCCAGCTGCAGGGTGGTCAGGCGCCGGAAGAAAGTGACCAGGGCATTCACGCGGCCATTATCCCTGCCTCGCGGTACCACCGTCCTGGAGGGTCTGTCGGTCCGGGCCGGCTGGCTGGCGCGTCGACGCTTGCTCATGAACGGGTCACCGCGGGCTTTCAGCCAGCTGTTGAGGGCGCTGATGCGTCGGCCGGCGCCTCGTCGACATCAATGGCCAGATGCAGGGGGGTGGCCAATGCCTCCTCGTCGTCGTTGTCGTCTCCATTGGCGGACTCAGCCATGTCCGCCGCGAGATCCAGCCGCTCGATGACGGTGCCACCCACCTCCAGGGCGATCTCGTCGATCGTGCCCAGCCGGACCCGGACATGCGCCCCGCGCGGCAGGCCTTCAGCTCCCAGGACAGGCAGCACCAGGGGCAGCATGTCGGCACGGACCAGGTTGTCGCGCACCAGGGTGGCGGTGAGCTCGCCGATCTGTTCCTGTTGCAGGTAGCGCAGGGTCCAGAATCTTTCCATGCCGTTCTGGAACAGGTTGTACGCTCCGTAGGCGGCGTCGAAAGCACTGACCACCGAGAACAGGCTGGCGTCCTTGGGTTTGAACGGCGCCGCGAGGGCCGCTGTCTTGCCGTAGCGCGCGCAGGCGATGATTTGCCACTGGTTGACCAGATCGACGTAGCGGCGCAACGGGGAAGTGCTCCAGGCATAACAACGCACGCCGATGCCGGCATGGGGCTGGGCCTTGGTGCCCATGCGCACCTTCACGCCAGGCGCCAGGCTGGCCTGGCTGCGGTAGATGCCCGGCACACCGCAGTCGGCCAGCCACTGGCCCCAGGTGCTGTTGGCCAGGATCATGGCTTCTGCCACCACCAGGTCCAGCGGTTCGCCTCGGCGGCGGGTACCGATGTGCACCTTCTCGCTGCCGTCCGGTTGATCTCCCTTCACACCCTCCAGCCGGAAACTGTAGTCCGGGCGGGTGAACGTTTCGGGTTTGCCACGCACCTGTTCGCGCTGCGCCTTCAGGTGCAAAGCCAGCCGGTACAGAAAACCCAGTGTCGCGCGCAGCGGCTCCACGTCGGCGGGAGCGTTGGCCGCCGCGGCATCGCCAGCCAGCCAGGCGGCCGTGATCACATCGTCGAGCTGGTCGTGTCGCAGGTTGTTCGCAATTGGCACCCGCTCCAAGGCTGTGCGGCTTTCCAGCACCGACAGGCTCGCTTCATCGATGGTCAGGTACAGCGACACCGCCGGGCAGGCGCGACCGGCCTCCAGGGTGTAGGCCTGCACCACGGCATCGGGCAGCATGGTGATCTTGTGACCCGGCATGTACACCGTCGAGAGACGCTGGCGGGCCATCTGGTCCAGGGCGTCGTCCGGCGTGATGGCCAGGCCAGGGGCCGCAATGTGGATGCCCAGGGTCACCGTTCCCGTGCCCAGACCCTGCAGCGACAAGGCATCGTCGATTTCGGTGGTGTGCGAATCGTCGATCGAAAAGGCCTGCACCTCAGCCAGCGGCAGGTCTTCAGCCACCGCCGGCGCCTGCAGGGCGGGAAAGCCCGTGCCTTTGGGAAACTGCTCGAACAGAAAGCGCTGCCAGTGGAATTCGTAGGCGCTGGTGATGGCGCCAGCCCGCTCCAGCAGAGTCAGCGGCGCCAGTTTGCCCTGGCGCGCCGCTTCGACAACCGCCTTGTATTCAGGGGCGTTCTTGTCGGGCTTGAACAGAATGCGGTAGAGCTGATCACGCACTTCGACCGGACAGTGGCCTTCCAGCAACTCGCCCGCCCAGGTTTCGATGCGTGCCTGCACCTGCTTTTTCTTCTCGATGGCGGCCAGTGCCTGGGCCAGGATGTCGGGCGGCGCCTTGCGAAAACGGCCCTTGCCGGCGCGGCGGAAGTAGTGGGGCGCACCATGCAGGCAGATCATGGTCGCCACCAGTTGCTCGGTGCTGGCCTGCTCACTGAAATAGTCCCGTGCCAGCTCATCAAAGCCGAACTCATCCTCGGGTGCGAATTCGTAGGCCAGCTCCAGCTCCATCGACCCGGCCAGGTCTGTTGCCGATGGCATGAGTTGGGCCGGTGCCGGTTTCTCGAAGCGAAGCAGGGTGTTGGCGGTCTTGACCTTGACCCGTTTGCCGGTGTCCAGCTCCACCTGCAGGGAGCTTTCGGCCTCGGAGAGAAGACGGCCGGTCTGCAACTTGCCGGCCTCATCGAACAGAATGTACATGGACCCGATTGTCCCACGGTGCGCCCGGGCCCGACCGGCTCAGCCCGCCAGCCGCAGGAAGTCCATCAAGGCATCGATGTGCTCCGGGAAGTCGGTGATGGCGTGGTCCGAGCCCGGCAACACCGTCAGCTGCCCGCCGGCGCAGAAGTCCTGCATTTCCCGCCAGTCGAGTACCTCATCCCCGCGGGCGATCAGGGCGAACTGCAGCCCCGGGTGGATCTGTGCACCGGCCGCCATCCGATCCATTTCGGTTTCGAGTTGCCGCAGCTCGTCGACAAAGGCCGGTTCGAAGAAAAAACGTTGCTCAGGGTCGTGCCAGGCCGTCTGCTCCCCGATGTGGCGCGCCAGGTCCCGTGCCGGATGGACGGCCGGGTTCAGCAGAGCGCGCTTCCAGGCCCTGGCAAGCCCGAGGTGCCTGGCATAGAACCCGCCCAGCGACGAACCGATCACCGCCGAATGTTCGGCTGGCCAAGCGGCGGTGCCCTCGCGCACCAGCGCCATGGCCGCGGCGGGCGAGGGTGGCAACTGCGGGCACCACCAGGTGACACCCGGGTGCGCGCGTTGCACCCGTTCGGCCACCAGGCGGGCCTTGGTCGAGCCGGGCGATGACCGGAAGCCGTGCAGGTACAGCAGGTGGGTGGTGTCGGGTTGGGCAGTGGCAGGGGGCATGGCGACAGTATGCCGTCCGGCCCGGGAGGGGGTGGGCATGGCCCGTACCGAGCGGGGATAATCGCGGTCCATGGCCGCCGTGATCGAAAAGCCCCACCTGCTGCAGCGTCTGGCCCCGGTGTTCCGGGGCTTCGATGGGCCTTTGATGCTCGCCATCCTGATTCTGGCTGGCTTCGGCATGGTGACCATGTACTCGGTGGGTTTCGAGCAGGGCACCCGCTTTGTCAGTCACGGTCGCAACATGGTGCTGGCCGCTGCCGTGCTGTTCGTGGTGGCCCAGGTGCCGCCACACCGGCTGATGTCCGTGGCCCTGCCCATGTATGTCGTGACCGTGCTGCTCCTGCTGGGTGTGGAGCTGTTCGGTATCGAACGCAAGGGCTCCCAGCGGTGGCTGAACGTGGGTGTGGTGATCCAGCCCAGCGAGATCATGAAGATCGCCATGCCGCTCATGCTGGCCTGGTGGTTCCAGCGTCGCGAGGGACAGCTCAAGCCGGTCGACTTCCTGGCTGCCCTGATCCTGCTGGCTGTGCCGGCCGCGCTCATTCTCAAGCAGCCCGATCTCGGCACCACCCTGCTCGTGCTGGCCTCAGGGCTGTTTGTCATCTTTTTTGCCGGCCTGAGCTGGAAACTCATCGTGCCGCCGCTGGTGCTGGCAGTGGCAGGCATCGTCACGCTGATCGTGATGGAAGAGCAGTGGTGCGCGCCCGGGGTGGACTGGATGGTCCTGCACAACTACCAGAAAGTGCGTGTCTGCACCCTGCTGGACCCCTTCCAGGACCCGCTGGGCAAAGGGTTCCACATCATCCAGGGCATGATCGCCATCGGCTCCGGCGGTGTCTGGGGCAAGGGCTTTCTGCAGGGCACCCAGACCCACCTGGAGTTCATTCCCGAGCGCAGCACCGACTTCATCTTTGCTGCCTTTGCCGAAGAGTTCGGGCTGGTCGGCACACTGGCGCTGATGGTCGCTTTCCTGTTCCTGATCCTGCGTGGACTGATGATCGCCCTGGATGCGCCCACCCTGTTCACACGCCTGCTGGCCGGCGCCATGATCCTCAACATCTTTGTTTACGCCTTCGTCAACATGGGCATGGTCAGTGGCATCCTGCCAGTGGTGGGTGTTCCCCTGCCGTTCGTGAGTTATGGTGGCACGGCCATGGTGAGCATGGGCGTCGGTCTGGGCATCCTGATGGCCATTGGCCGCTCCAAACGCCTGATGCAGTCATGACAGCCGCAGCGGACTGCCCGGTGGCCCTGATCGGGGCGGGCAACATGGGGGGTGCCATGCTGGCCCGACTGCGCTCACTGGGTCACCGCGTGGGGGTGTGCGACATCGATCCGGTCCGCCAGCATGAGGCCGCCGCTGTCGGGGCACGGGTGCTGACCACACCGGCAGCGCTGGCCCAGGCCCTGGCCCCGCAAGGGCTGCTGATCGTCTGCGTGGTCGATGCGGGCCAGTGCGACGAGGTCCTGTTCGGGGCGAATGGCGCTGTGTCGCAGCTGTCGCCTGGCCAGGACGTGATGCTGTGCCCGACCATCGCACCCGAAGATGTCGAGCGCCTGGCCGAGTGCCTGGCTTCTGCAGGCCTCGATTGCATCGACGCGCCGATGTCGGGCGGTCCGGCCAGGGCGCGTGAGGGGCGCATGAGCCTGATGCTGGCTGCGCCAGCCCGGGTGCTGGCCCGGCGCCGCCCCCTGCTGTCCCAGCTGTCGAGCCTGTGCTTCGAACTCAGCGAGCGGCCCGGCGATGGCGCCCGCACCAAGCTGGTCAACAACCTGCTGGCAGGGATCAATCTGGTTGGCGCCGCCGAGGTGCTGGCGCTGGCCGAGCGGCTGGGGCTGGATGCCGGCCAGACGCTGGAAGTGATCGAGCAATCCAGCGGCCAAAGCTGGATCGGATCGGACCGGATGCGTCGCGCCCTCGCGGGCGACTTTGAGCCCCGTGCCCATGTGACCTTGCTGGAGAAGGACACCAGGCTGGCGGTCGAGATGGCGACGCGGGCCGGTTTTCAGGGCCCCTTGGGCGCGCGCGCGGCACGGGCGTTTGCGCTAGCCCATGCCGCCGGATTGGCCGAGCTCGACGATGGTGCGTTGCTGACGCTGATGCGCCAGCAGCCCGTGGACCGAGCTTGACCCGAGGCGTGCGCAGGCGAACGCACCTCCCTACAATGGGCGCATGATCGCGCGCGAACCCACCCTGGCCCGACTGGCCGTCGCCGAGCAGGCCCTGCTCGAACCCTACGACTTGAACCCCGCCCGCCTGCGCCAGGCGCTGGGAGAGATCCTCTCGCACGGGGTCGACGACGCCGACCTGTACTTTCAGACCACCCGCAGCGAAGGCTGGAGCCTGGAGGAGGGCATCGTCAAGACCGGCAGCTTCAGCATCGACCAGGGCGTTGGCGTGCGAGCGGTCAGTGGCGAAAAGACCGCGTTCGCCTATTCGGACGACCTGTCCTGGGCGTCCCTGCAGGACGCTGCCCACACCGTGCGCACCATCTCCGGCCAAGGGCAGAACCGCCGCGTTCGCGCGCCTGCCGCCAAGGTATCGCGTTCGCGTTCGCTGTACCCGGGTACGGACCCGATCGGCTCGCTCGACAGCAACGCCAAGGTTGCCCTGCTGGAGCGGGTCGAGCGCCTGGCCAAGGCAGCCGATCCGCGCATCGTGCAGGTGATGGCCGGCCTTGCTGCCGAACACGATGTGGTGTTGGTGGCGCGGGCCGACGGCACCATGGCGGCCGATGTGCGGCCCCTGGTCCGCCTGTCCGTCACGGTCATTGCGGAACACCAGGGGCGCCGGGAAGTGGGTTCCTCTGGCGGTGGGGGGCGCTTCGGTCTGGCCTATTTCGACGAGGCCATGGTCCGGTCCTATGTTGAAGAGGCGGTATCGGCGGCCCTCATCAACCTGGATGCCCGTCCTGCACCCGCTGGCGAGATGACCGTGGTGCTCGGCCCGGGCTGGCCTGGCGTGCTGCTGCACGAGGCGGTGGGTCATGGTCTGGAGGGTGATTTCAATCGCAAGGGCTCCAGTGCCTTTGCCGGTCGCATCGGCCAGCGGGTGGCAGCCAAAGGGGTGACCGTGCTGGACGATGGCACCATCGCCGACCGGCGCGGCTCGCTCAACGTCGACGACGAAGGCCATGCCACCCAGAAGAACGTGCTGATCGAGGACGGCATCCTGCGCGGCTACATCCAGGACACGCTGAATGCCCGCCTGATGGGTGCCAAACCCACCGGCAACGGGCGCCGCGAGAGCTACGCCCACCTGCCGATGCCGCGCATGACCAACACGTACATGCTCGGTGGCCAGCACGCGCCCGACGAGATCGTGGCCAGCATCAAGAAGGGCCTGTACGCGACCAACTTTGGTGGTGGACAGGTGGACATCACCAGCGGCAAGTTCGTGTTCTCGGCCAGCCAGGCCTACTGGGTCGAGAACGGCAAGATCCAGTACCCGGTCAAGGGGGCCACCATCATCGGCAACGGCCCCGATGCCCTGACCCGTGTCAGCATGATTGGCAACGACCTGCGCCTGGACAGCGGCGTCGGCACCTGCGGCAAGGAAGGCCAGAGCGTGCCCGTGGGCGTCGGTCAGCCGACCCTGCGCATCGACGGCCTCACGGTGGGTGGTACGGCCTGAACGAACCGCTCACAGGAGCCTTGGCGCTGCGTAAGATGCTTGTCATGCTCGCTGTGATACATTCTGGGCTTATGCGCAAGCCCGTCGCCTTCTTTTTTGGCTACTTTTGGTTCTCTGTCCCCGGCGGACGAGAGGCGAGGCTGTAGTCGCATCACCGAATCTCGATCAAACCGCCGGCGCCACAAGCCCGGCGGTTTTTTCTTGTGCCCTTGCATTCGCCCCATTCCGTCACCGTAGCCTCAGGAGCCCCCGATGAACGCCAAGACCGTCTCACCCAGCAGCGATGCCTGGCATGCCCGCCCCGTCGACAAGACCAGCGAAACCGACGACGAACGCATCAAGGACATCACCGTGTTGCCGCCCCCTGAGCACCTCATCCGCTTTTTCCCCATCGGCGGCACGCCGGTGGAGGCACTGATCGGCCAGACCCGCAAGCACATCCACCGCATCCTGCAGGGCGAGGATGACCGGTTGCTGGTGGTCATCGGTCCTTGTTCCATCCACGATCCGGCCGCAGCCATCGACTACGCACGCCGCCTTCTGCCGTTGCGCGAAAAGTTCGCCGACTCGCTGGAGATCGTGATGCGGGTCTACTTCGAGAAACCCCGCACCACCGTGGGCTGGAAGGGCCTGATCAACGACCCCTACCTGGACGAGAGCTTCCGCATCGATGAAGGGCTGCGCATGGCGCGCCAGCTGCTGATCGAGATCAACCGCCTGGGACTGCCGGCCGGCAGCGAGTTCCTGGACGTGATCAGCCCGCAGTACATCGGCGACCTGATCAGCTGGGGTGCCATCGGTGCCCGCACCACCGAAAGCCAGGTGCACCGCGAACTGGCCTCGGGTCTTTCGGCACCGATCGGTTTCAAGAACGGCACCGACGGCAACATCAAGATCGCGACCGATGCCATCCAGGCGGCTGCCCGGGGACACCACTTTCTGTCGGTGCACAAGAACGGACAGGTCGCCATCGTGCAGACCAAAGGCAACAAGGATTGCCACGTGATCCTGCGCGGAGGCAAGGCCCCCAATTACGACGCCCAGCATGTGGCGGCTGCGGTCGCCGAACTGGAGGCGGCCAGATTGACACCCCGGCTGATGGTCGACTGCAGCCACGCCAACAGCAGCAAGCAACATGAGAAGCAGCTGGATGTGGCGCGGGATATTGCCGGTCAGATCGCCAGCGGCTCGCGCAGCGTGTTCGGCGTCATGATCGAGAGCCACATCGAAGCCGGTGCGCAGAAATTCACGCCAGGCAAGGACGATGCCCGTCAGCTGGCGTACGGCAAGAGCATCACCGATGCCTGCCTGGGCTGGACCGAATCGGTGCAGGCGCTGGAGGTACTGGCCTCGGCCGTTCAGCAGGCCCGTCGACAGGGTCGCTGAGGTCGCGAGTGCCAGGGGTGTGTGCTGTTGTTCATGCCCTCCATGCATCCGTGACAACCGGTCGTTGTCGGGGGCCGACTCACTTGCTATCCTTGATGCCACAGGATGGCGATGCTGTGATCAGCGCATCCGAAACCGTACACCATCCCATTGACAGGAGAATCCTTGGAACAGCCGGTATTGCGCCTGGGCTTGCTGGGCTTTTCCGCCGCCCAGGCCGACCGTCTGGTCATGTGGATGCGTCAGGTGCAACCGGGTTGGCCAGAATGGCAGGCGTTCGATCCCCATCTGGCCGACGCCTGGATGATTGCCGGAAATTCGGTCGAAGTTCTCGGCCGTGATGCGGTCGTGATCCGGCATCCCCACGGGACCGACACCCGCCTGACCCTCAACCGCACCGAGGTCGACCGGCCACTGGCATTCGCCTCGCCACTGCCGGAGGGCTTTGCCTCCGCCGAGTTCTTTGACGCCGATGATGAGGTCAGCGTGCGGCAACGGCTGCAGCGCTTCGAGGCCTGGCTTCGGCCCTTGCGAACCCAGTTTGCCCTGGGTGCGCTGCTGGTGGAACGAATCGACCAGTTGCGCCGCGGTGTGGTCCACCTGACCCACGACGGCAAACTGCTGGCCGTGCTGGACCTGGACCACTGGCGCGTCGGCCTGCACATTCCGGCCCGTCCGGTGGACCTGGCCGCTGCCGACTGGGTGCGCAGACCGTCCTTGGCCAATGACATTCCGTCCTCGTTCATCCGGCTGCCGCTGCACCGGCTGATGTGGACCTACGCCGTGCGCACGCGCCAGGACGTGCTGCCATCGCGCTACCGACAGTTGCCCGTCTACCTGCGCCGCGTGCCCCGCATGCCGGCGCGCTGGTTTGACGACCTTCACCTGCTGATCATGCGCGAACTGACCATCCGCCCCGGCACCCTGGCCGAGCTGGGCGATCGCACGAAGGCACCAGCGGCCGATCTGGCCCACCACCTGGCGGCGCTCTACTATGCCGGGGCGGTCACCACCGATGCCGAAAGTGCACGCCGCGCCGAGGTCCGGGTTCGCAAAGACCTGGGTGCCCTCCAGCTCGACCAGGCCGTGCCCGACACCGTGGCGGTCTCGAGGACCATGGAGTATTCGCAGCTGGGTGTGCCCACCAGCACCCTTCGCGAGGCGCAGCACTCGCCTTTGCGCACATTGGACCGCCATGGCGACCTCACAGCACCCATGCCACTGCGTGAGGAAGAGGGCTGACCGGTTCGGCCTGGGCTAAACTGTTTGTTATCGGAACGGGTGCGTTTGCGATGCCCGTCGCTTCCGTCAGGAGAGCCGAACATGCGCAGTCAAGTCACCGTGAGCTGGGGTGACCCCCGCAACACCTACGCCTTCGATCTGGAAGAGGTGCAGCCCATGCCACATGAGCTGGCACGCAGCTGGCTGGACGAGCAATTTGCCTTCATGGGCTGCGAGCCGATCCGCCCCACCGGCAAGGTCCTCACCGCGGACAAGGTCCTGGCCGTGGCCGAGGCGGCCGGACAGGTGCGTTTTCGAGATGCCGAGCACCGTCCCTGGGCCATGGCATTCGCTCGCGCCGCCAGCGCGGCACTGGCCAAGCCAGTGATCACGCTGGACATACCGGCGCAGTCGATCGCCTTCTGATACCGAATCACCGGGGTGCTGAGGCCAAAGCGTCCAGCAGACGCTGATGGACACCTCCGAAGCCTCCGTTGCTCATGCAGACCACGTGGTCGCCCGGACGCACCGACTGGACAACGGCCTGAACCAGCGCATCAACCGAGTGGTGGACCTGCGCCCGCGCGCCCATGGGTGCCAGCGCCTGCGCGGCATCCCAGTCCAGGCCACCCGCATGGCAAAAAGCCAGATCGGCAGCCTCCAGGCTCCAGGGCAGCTGCGCCTTCATGGTGCCGAGTTTCATGGTGTTGCTGCGGGGCTCGAAGGCCGCCAGGATGCGGCCCTGATCCCCATCGGCACGCAGTCGGCGTTGAAGTCCGTCAAGCGTGGTCCGGATCGCCGTCGGGTGGTGCGCAAAATCGTCGTACACGGTCACCGGCATCGTTGACCCAGGCAGGGCAACCGCGCCACGACGCTCCATCCGCCGGCGCACGTTGGCGAAGTCCGCCAGGGCGCGCGCGGCCTCGGGCACCGGAACGCCCACATGCTCGGCGGCCGCGATGGCCGCGAGCGCATTGAGCTGGTTGTGTACGCCCTCCAGTCCCCAACGCACCCGCGCCACAGCCCGACCCGACTGGCAGACCTCGAAGTCATGGGGTTCACCGTGCGCGCTGAAGTCGCTGACCGCGGCACCAAAGCTGCGCAGTTCGCTCCAATAACCCATGTGCAACACGCGATCCAGGCTCTCTTCAAGGCCATTGACCACGATCCGGCCGCTGGCTGGCACGGTCCTCACCAGGTGGTGGAACTGCCGTTCGATGGCCTTGAGGTCGTCGAAGATGTCGGCGTGGTCGAACTCCAGGTTGTTCAGGATGGCGGTGCGCGGCCGGTAGTGGACGAATTTGCTGCGTTTGTCGAAGAACGCCGTGTCGTATTCGTCGGCTTCAATGATGAAGACAGAGCGACGGGGCGGCTGTGCACTCTGCTCCGTGTCCCCCGCCCGCTGCGCGGGCTCCTCCTTTGCCTGCGCAGAGCGCACAGCCCCCCCGCCGCCCAGGCGTGCAGAAATCCCGAAGTTCATCGGTACGCCACCGACGAGAAAACCCGGATTCAGGCCGTTGGCCTCCAGGATCCAGGCCAGCATGGAGGTGGTGGTGGTCTTCCCGTGGGTGCCGGCGACCGCCATCACATGGCGACCCTGCAGGACGTGCTCGGCCAGCCATTGCGGTCCGCTGGTGTAGGACGCGCCAGCATCAAGGATGGCTTCCATGAGGGGGAATTTCGGACTGCCATCCGGCAGCCGGGCGCGGCTGACCACGTTGCCGATGACAAACATGTCCGGTCGCAGCGCCATCTGGTCGGCGCCGAAGCCCTCGATCAGGTCGATGCCCAGGGCCCTGAGCTGGTCGCTCATCGGAGGATAGACACCGGCATCGCAGCCGGTGACGCGATGGCCCGCCTCGCGGGCAAGGGCAGCAACACCTCCCATGAAGGTGCCACAAATACCCAGAATGTGGATGTGCATGGCAGGATTCTAGGAGCCCGTCGGGTCTTGTGCGGTGCAACACACCCGACGGGTGAGGCGGCGGCACAATCTGCCCATGCAAACCAGCAAGCTTTATCCAGGTGCGGACATCGCCGCCGTGGCCGCGCGCCTCGTCGTCGACGAGGGGCTGGACTATGGGGCGGCCAAGCGCCAGGCCCTGCGCCAACTGGGACTTTCGGGGCGGGTTCAGTTGCCCGACAACATCCAGCTGGAAGCCGCCATCCGGGAGCACATCGCGCTGTTCTGCCCCGAGGAGCAGGGGCTGGCGCTGCGCGAGCTTCGACAGCTGGCCTTGCTCTGGATGGAGCGCCTGCACGAGTTCCGGCCGCATCTGGCGGGGCCTGTCTGGCATGGCACGGCCACGGCGCACAGCGACGTCGTTCTGCACCTGTTCTGTGACGATCCGAAGAGCGCCGAATGGGCGCTGCTGGACCGCGGTGTGGCCTATCAACCCGGGCAGGCGCCGGGTGTTCGAGGTGAAACCATGGAGGCGCTGAGCTTGCGGGTTCGGTGCGAGCCGCTGCAGGACTGGGTCATGCTGCACCTGGTGCTGCACGACCTGGACGATCTGAGGGGTGCGCTCAAACCCGATGCCCAGGGACGCAAACCCAGGGGCGATGTGGTGGCACTGCGCCGCCTGCTGGCACGGGATGGAATACATGAGTGAAAAAGTGAGTACTGACATTGTTGGAGATGGGCGAGCCTCATCCGGACTGGTGCGACGCCGTGTCTGGACAGCCGGGGTGGCTCTGGCGGCTGCGGCGGCTGGTGCCGGCCTGGCCTGGTGGCGCTACCGTCCGGGTCCGGTGCTGTCCGGCGCCGAAGCCGCGTTCTGGGATGGCCGCTTCCCGGATCCTGACGGGCGTGAGCTGGCGGTGGCCGACTGGCGGGGTCGGCCTTTGCTGGTGAACTTCTGGGCCACCTGGTGCCCGCCCTGTGTCGAGGAGTTGCCCCTGCTCAACGCCTTCCATGCCGAGCATGAGCCTGGTGGGTGGCAGGTGTTGGGTCTGGCCGTTGACCGGCCTTCGGCCGTGCGTGAGTTCACCCGGCGCTTGCCGCTGCGTTTTCCGGTCGGTATGGCCGGTCTGGCCGGTACCGAGCTGAGCAAGTCGCTGGGCAATGTGAGCGGCGGCCTGCCGTTCACTGTTGTTTTTGGCCGCGATGGGTCGGTGCTCCACCGCAAGATCGGCAAGGTCAGCGAGTCCGACCTGCGTCAGTGGGCTTCTCTCGGTTGATGTCCCGATCAGCCTTCCAATTGTCGATATCCGCCGATAAAGTGAACCCTGGGTCGGCCAGGGTCATCCGACGTCCGGTCGTTCGGCTTGATCCGCCCGGCCCTCGCTTCGTGTACACTTCGTGACCCTTTTGGGGTTGGCGAGGGAAGTTTCATAAGAGTTTCGACGAAGTTGCGCCAACTTGACCGATGTTCGTTGGAGATGGCATGGATTTGAGAAAATTGAAAACGCTGATCGACCTGGTGTCAGAGTCGAACGTGTCCGAACTGGAAATCACCGAAGCCGAAGGCAAGGTGCGCATCGTCAAGAGCACGCCCGTCGGTGTCGCCGCGCCCGTCACCTACGCCATGGCACCTGCACCCGCCCCGTCGGCCCCCGTTGTGTCCGTGCCGGCCGTTGAGGTGGCATCGGCGCCGGTCAGCGCGGCGCCGGCCGCACCGGATGTCAGCGCCGGCCATACCGTCAAATCGCCGATGGTGGGTACGTTCTACCGGGCTTCCAGCCCTGGCGCCAAGGCTTTTGTCGAAATCGGTGACACGATCAAGGAAGGCGAGACGATCTGCATCGTCGAAGCCATGAAGATCCTCAACGAAATCGAGGCCGACAAGACCGGCACCGTGACCAAGATTCTGGTCGAGAACGGCCAGGCAGTCGAGTACGGTCAACCGCTGTTCGTCATCGAGTGAGTCCGAGGCCGCCGACCCTGCACGTCCTGCTGCAGTCCCCAGGGGCTGCCAGGCTGCTGGCGCGGGCGTGTTTGCCCGGGTCGGTACACCCCACCAACATCCACGCGTCGGGACCGGTCTGACCCGGGTGCCCGAGCCGCCAACGCCATGTTCAAGAAGATCCTGATTGCCAACCGCGGAGAAATCGCCCTGCGGGTGCAGCGCGCCTGTCGTGAGATGGGCATCAAGGCTGTGATGGTGTACTCGGAGGCCGATCGCGACGCCAAATACGTCCGGCTGGCCGATGAGGCGGTCTGCATCGGCCCTGCGCCCAGCGGCCAGAGCTACCTCAACATGCCGGCCATCATCTCGGCCGCCGAGGTCACCGATGCCGAGGCGATCCACCCCGGATACGGCTTTTTGTCCGAGAACGCCGATTTCGCCGAGCGTGTCGAGCAAAGCGGTTTCACCTTCATCGGACCCACCCCCGAGTCGATCCGGCTGATGGGCGACAAGGTGTCGGCCAAGCAGGCCATGATCCGCGCCGGCGTGCCTTGCGTGCCGGGATCGGATGGCGCCTTGCCCGACGATCCGGCCCAGATCAAGCGCATCGCCAAAGGCGTGGGCTATCCGGTCATCATCAAGGCCGCCGGCGGTGGTGGCGGGCGTGGCATGCGCGTGGTCCACACCGAGGCGGCGCTCATCCATGCCGTGCAGACCACCAAGGCGGAAGCGGGTGCGGCCTTTGGCAACCCGGAGGTCTACATGGAGAAGTTTCTCCAGAACCCCCGGCATATCGAGATCCAGGTGCTGGCCGACACGCACCGCAATGCGGTCTACCTGGGCGAGCGGGATTGCTCCATGCAGCGCCGCCATCAGAAGGTGATCGAAGAGGCTCCGGCTCCGGGCATTGCCCGGCGCCTGATCGAGAAGATCGGCGACCGGTGTGCGGCCGCGTGCAAGAAAATTGGCTACCGTGGTGCGGGCACGTTCGAATTCCTGTACGAGAACGGCGAGTTCTATTTCATCGAAATGAACACCCGTGTGCAGGTGGAGCATCCGGTGACGGAGCTGATCTCGGGTGTCGATATCGTGCGCACCCAGATCGCAGTGGCTGCCGGAGAGAAGCTGCCCTTCACCCAGCGCCAGATCCAGCTGCGTGGTCATGCCATCGAGTGCCGTATCAATGCAGAGGACCCCTACAAGTTCGTCCCGTCGCCTGGGCGCATCACCACCTGGCATGCCCCGGGAGGTCCGGGTGTGCGTGTGGATTCGCATGTCTACACCAACTATTTTGTGCCGCCCAATTACGACTCGATGATCGGCAAGATCATCGTGCACGGCGATACGCGCGAGCAGGCCCTGGCCCGCATGCGCACGGCCCTGGCCGAGACGGTGGTCGAGGGCATCAAGACCAACATCCCCCTGCACCGGGAGCTCATGGTCGATGCCAGTTTCATGGCTGGCGGGACCAACATCCACTATCTGGAAGAGTGGTTGTCCAACCACGTGCGCTGAGCGCACAGCAAGCTCAGTTGCCATGTCCCTGCATGAACTGGTGATGCTGGCGCCGGAGCCGGCGGTCGAATCCCTCGGTGAGGCGCTGGACGCGCTGGACGCGCTGAGCGTGTCGGTGGAGGATGCCGACGCCATGACGCCTGCCGAATCGGCGCTGTTTGGCGAGCCTGGCATGCCGCCGCCTCGCGAAGGTTGGCAGCGTTCCCGTGTCGTGGCCCTCTTCCCGGACCAGGCGGCCGCCCGCGAAGCGGCCCGTTTGCTGGCGCTCCAGGACTTTTTCGATGGTTGCACCGTGGTCGGTGTGCAGGCGGTGGCCGAGCAGGACTGGGTGCGTCTGACGCAGTCCCAGTTTGCACCGGTCGAGATCACACCGAGTTTCTGGATCGTCCCGTCCTGGCACGAGCCACCGGCGCAGGCCCGCGAGATCATCCGCCTGGATCCGGGACTGGCCTTTGGTACTGGCACCCACCCGACGACGCACATGTGCCTGCGCTGGATTGCGGACCATCCGCCCGCTCAAGGGCGCGTGCTCGACTATGGATGTGGTTCCGGCATCCTGGCCATCGGGGCGGGCCGCTTCGGCGCCCGGGAAGTGGTTGCGGTCGATATCGACCCCGCTGCGGTGGAGGCCACACGCGTCAATGCGACCACCAACAACGTGAACTTGCAGGCTGGTTTGCCCGATGTGGCCTCGGGTCAGTTCGACCTGGTGCTGGCCAATATTCTGGCTACCCCGTTGAAGGTGCTGGCCCCACTGCTGTGTCAGCATGTTGGTCAGGGAGGGCACCTGGTGCTGGCCGGCATTCTGGCCCGTCAGGCCGACGAACTGCGCGAAGCTTATGGCCCCTGGCTGGCCCTGAGCGTGCATGACGAGCAGGATGGGTGGGTGCTGATGACAGCCAGGCGCGCCTGAGCGCCACTGGGTTCGCGGCCGATGCGAGCGGGCCGGCCGCCTGAACCTGGCCCGCCCGGGTGTGCTGCAATAATTCACGCATGAGTTACACCACCCGCTGTCCGGCTTGTGGAACGATGTTCAAGGTCGTTCCCGACCAGTTGAAGATTTCGGACGGCTGGGTGCGGTGCGGACATTGTGCGGACGTGTTCGACGCCACGCTTTACCTTGAAGAATGGGCTGGCGGCGATTCACCCTCACCCATGGCGGCCGAGGTGACCGTGTCCGCGTCAGAGCCAGTGCCGGCCCGTGGTGAACAGGCACTTGAGCGGTCCCCGCCAGCGCCAGCGCCAGCACCCGCACCCGCACCCGCACCCGCTCCTTGGCCTTTTGATGATGAAGCGCCCGGTGAGCCGCTGTCCGGCTTCACGCCTTTGGACGATATGCGGCCGACTGAGCCGATGCCCTTGCCGGACCGTGTGTCCGATGCCCTGTCACAGGCGTTGGCACCAGCCTCCAGAGGTGACAAGATCGCCTCGGCACCCTCTTCGCCGGCGGGGGAGGTGGACGGGGTTTTGACGGCTCCGGTGGCCCGGGTTGTGGTCCAAACGGAATCGACGTCTCCGCCTCGACGCGGCGTGACCGAGGACTTCCATGCGGAGTTGCTGCAGTTCGCCTCCTCCAGCGGCACCGACACGGCGGCGGTCGACGCGGTGGATGTGTCAATCGGTTTGCCCTTCCATGCCGAAGTACCGGAGCCATCGACACACGCATCGGCCGCTGCAACCCCGCCGCCCCGGGTGCCGGAAGAGCCTGAGCGCAGAGCACCCGAGCCCGAGCCGGTGCCACAGTTTGTCCAGCAGGCCCGTCGCAAGGCCTTCTGGCGCAAGCCCTGGGTCCGGGCGATGCTGTCGCTGCTGGCCCTTGCGCTGGCTCTGACCTTGATGGCCCAGTCCGTCCTTCATGAGCGTCACCGCCTGATCGCCTGGCAACCGCAGCTGGAACCCCTGCTGCAGGTCATGTGCGTGCCACCCGCCTGCGATTTCGATCCTGTCCGACGCATTGATGACATCGTCATCGACAGCGCGGCGCTGGTGCGGCGGTTGGGCAACTTCTACTCCTTCGACATCGTTCTGAAGAACCGGTCGGATGTTCCGGTGGCGGTCCCGGCCCTTGAGCTGACGCTCACCGACACGCGTGACCAGACCATTGCCCGGCGTGTTTTCCTGCCCTCGGAATGGCCTGGGCAGCCCGTGCAGGTGCCTGCCCGTGGTTCGATCGATGTGAACCTGCGGCTGGCCATCGAGCTGGGCGAGGGGGTGCCGATGGCGGGCTACCGGGCCCTTGTTTTCTATCCTTGAACCGAAAGACCAACATGACCATTCTTGTTTGCGGCTCGCTCGCCTTTGACACCATCATGGGTTTCGAAGGACGGTTTGCCGAGCAGATCCTGCCCAGCCAGTTGCACATCCTGAATGTGTCGTTTCTGGTGCCAGGGCTGCGACGCGAGTTCGGCGGGTGTGCCGGGAACATCGCCTATGGTCTGCGCCAGCTCGGTTCACCGGTGGCGCCGTTGGCCATGGTAGGCAGCGATGCCCAGGACTACCTGGCTCGCCTGCAGGCCATGGGGGTGGACACAACCCATATCGGGACCACGCCGAAGAGTTACACCGCGCAGGC
>SBFU01000122.1 GCA_006227785.1 Burkholderiales bacterium | reverse complement strand
GAAGCCGCGCAGCTTGACCTGGTCGTCCAGCCGTCCGCCATGCTCCAGCGTCCCGTCCCGGCGCCAGCGGCCCCGGTCGCCCGTGCGGTAGAAGCGTTGGCCAGACACAGCAGCGACGGACGACAAGGGTTGGAAGCGCTCGGCAGTGAGTGCGGCCTGTCGCCAGTAGCCCGTGGCGACACCCGCGCCGCCGATCCAGATCTCGCCCCAGGCGCCGGCGGGCAGGGGTTTGCCGCTGTCATCGAGCACCAGCAGTTGCGTGTTGTCGATGGCCTGTCCGAGCGAGACGGGTGCATCGGGCCGCACACGCCAGCAGCTGGACCAGACCGTGGTTTCGGTGGGGCCGTACATGTTCCAGACGGCCTCGCAGCGCTGCAGCAGCGCCGAGGCCAGCTCGGGCGACAGTGTCTCGCCGCCGACCAGGGCGCGCAGGCCCGGACGCCCGGTCCAGCCGGCTTCGAGCAGCAGGTGCCAGCGCGAGGGCGTGGCCTGCATCAGGGTGACCTGGTGGGTGTCGATCAGGGACTTCAGCGCATGACCGTCGGTGGCCTGCGCGTCGGTGGCGAGCACGATGGTGGCGCCCACGCTCAGGGGCAGCAGCAGTTCCAGCACCGCGATGTCGAAGCCCAGGGTC
The DNA here is from genome assembly GCA_006227785.1 of Burkholderiales bacterium. Lineage (GTDB taxonomy): Bacteria > Pseudomonadota > Gammaproteobacteria > Burkholderiales > Burkholderiaceae_C > Hydrogenophaga. The sequence goes on along the minus strand of SBFU01000122.1, from coordinate 2,048 downwards.
GTCACCGCCAGCACACGGTCGCCGGCAGACAGCCCCGGTTCGCGGGTCATGCTGAGCAGGAAGTTGACCACGGCCTCCTGCGGCACGGCCACGCCCTTGGGGCGCCCGGTGGAGCCGGAGGTGTAGATCAGGTACGCGGGCGCGGTTGCGCCGTCATCGGGTGGACTGGGGGCGTCCAGCACCGGCCAGGGATCGTCCAGGTTCAGAACGGGAACGCGGTCTGCCACCTGGCCGGCCAGCGTGTCCCGGTGGCCGATGACCAGCGAAAGGTCGGCGTCTGCGATCTGGTGGGCCAGCCTCTCCTGCGGGTAGGTCGGGTCAAGCGGAACGTAGGTGGCACCGGTGCGAACCGTGGCCAGCAGGGCCAGCAGCAGGTCCGGTCCGCGCGGCAGGCAGATGCCGATGCGATGGCCCTGTGTGAACCCGGCTGCCTGCAGATGCCCGGCCAGTGACCGGGAGGCTTGTTCGAGCTCCCGGCAGGACATCGCCTTGCCGCCACAGATCAAGGCGGTGGCACCGGGGTCGCTCGCGAGGCCATGCTCCAGCAGCGCTGCCAGCGTCAGATCCGGAACGGGCACTTGCCGGCCGCGCCCCCAGCCCAGAAGCTGTTGCAGCTCCGGCTCGCCCAGCATGGGCCAGGCCGACACCGGCGTCCTTGCCATGCGGGTCGCGGCATCGAGCAGGGCCAGCATGTGCTGCCCCATCTGCCGCACGGTCTCGGGCCGGAACAGGTCGGTGGCGTATTCCAGCACCAGGGAGCGGTCGAACACCGGGTCGACCACCAGGGTCAGGTCCGCCTGCGCGGCACCGCGGTCAACGTCCATGCGGGACCAGTCCAGGCCATCGAAGCGGACATCGCGCACGGGGGTGTTGACCACGTTGAACATGACGTTGAACAGGGGCTGCCGGCCCAGGTCGCGCGCGGGGTCGAGCGTCCGCACCAGCAGCTCGAAGGGCATGTCCTGGTGTTCGTAGGCCTCCAGGGTCGACGCCCTGACCCGGCGCAGCACGGTCAGGAAGTCCGGCTCGCCATCCAGCGAGGTGCGGACCACCAGGGTGTTGACCAGCGATCCCACCAGGTTCTCGGAGGCGGGATGGTGCCGGTTGGCGATCGGCAGGCCGACGGCCAGGTCGCTCTGACCGGTGTGCCGCTGCAGGAACACCTTGAAGAGGGCCAGCAGGGCCATGGCCAGTGTGGCGTCTTCCGACGTGGCCAGATCACCCAGGGCGCCGATGGCCGCCGCCGGCAACGGCAGGCGCAGGCTTGCGCCCCGAAAGCTGGGCTGGCGCGGCCGGGGCAGGTCGGTGGGCAGTTCGACGGGCCTGAGCCCGGCCAGCCGCTGTGTCCAGTACGCCGTTTCGCGCTGGCGCCTCTCACCTTCGAACCAGCGCCGGTGCCAGCGGGCGTAGTCGGCAAAGCGCGGCGCCGCAGCCGGGCGCTCGCGCGCCACACCCGCCCTGGCCAGACGGTAGCCGGCGGCCAGGTCCTTGCCGAGCACGGCGAAAGACCACTGGTCGCCGATGATGTGGTGCAGCACCAGCAGCAGCACATGGTCCTCGGGGGCCGTGCGAATCAGCCACGCCCGCATCAGGGGCCAGACATCGAGCCGGAAGGGCTCCCGGCTCAGGCGGTCGACCATGGCCTGCACCTCTGCGCCGGCCGGTGCCTCAAGCCGGGTCAGCGGGATGCGGCCCTGCCCAAGCACTTCGCCGGCCGGTCCCTGCGCCGTGTTGACAAAGCGGGTGCGCAGGATGTCGTGACGGGCCACCATGTGCTGCAGTGCCTGCTCCAGCGCGTGCCCGTCCAGCGGTCCGCGCAGCCGCAGCGCCAGCGGCACGTTGTAGGCGCTGCTGTCCGGCGCCAGCTGATGCATGAACCACATGCGCTCCTGGGAGAAGGAGAGTTCGGCAGGCGCATCGGACTCCTGAGCCACCGGAGCGCGGGGCGCTTCGGGTCCGGCATCCAGTGCGGCCTGCTTGTCGGCCAGCGCCCTGGCCATGCCGCGCAGCGTGGGATCGGCAAACAGGGCCGAGATGGGCAGTTCGAT
>SBFU01000005.1 GCA_006227785.1 Burkholderiales bacterium | reverse complement strand
TGGCTGATGCGGTGCATCATCACCGCGTGAACACCGGGATAGGTGGACAGGACTTCCAGTACATTGCGGGCGGCGGGGTCCCGCTGGAACACGCTGGCAATATCTTCCCGCCATTGGGTCAGCAGCCCCTTTTTCACAGGGGAAAACCCTACCCCACCAGACTTAACTGCGGCGCCTGACATGGTGCCTCCTCCAGTGAATAATCGACGGCGTCCAGCGCCCGATACAGTTCGAGTAATTCCTCTGCCAACGGACTGCGCTTGGTGCGCGTCACCTGGCTGCGCAACTGTTGCAGCAGCAGCGGTTCCTGCCAGTCCTGCAACTCGATACCCAATTCGCTATAGGCCAGTCGCAGCATGTGCTTGCCGGAGTGCTTGCCGAGCACCAGGTCGTGGGCGCGCCCCAGTTCCAGCGGATCGAGCCCCTGATAGTTGCGGCAATCCTTCAACATGCCGTCCACATGGATGCCGGCCTCGTGGGTAAACACCCCCTGACCGACGATACTTTTCTGCCAGCCGACGGCGCGGCCGGAGGCCAGCTCCACCAGTTGCGACAGTGTGGGAACGCCCTTGCTGTCCACCCCGGTGTCGATGCCGTGCAGGTTTTTCAGTGCCAGCACACACTCTTCCAAAGGGGCATTGCCGGCTCGCTCGCCGAGACCATTGACGGTGGTATTGATGTGACTGGCGCCGCCCAGTACCGCCGCCAGGGTATTGGCAGTGGCCAGGCCGTAATCGTCGTGGGCGTGCATTTCCAGTTCCAGGTCGGAACTGGCGCGCAGCTGCTGGATTTTTGCCAACACCGAAAACGGCTCCATGATGCCCACGGTGTCGGCAAACCTGAGCCGTGTGGCACCGCAGCGCTGGGCGATCTCCGCCACCCGCATCAGGAATGCCATATCGGCCCTGGAAGCATCTTCACAGCCCAGGCAGACCTCATAGCCAGCATCCCGGGCCATCGGCACAATGCGGGCGATATGCCCCTCCACCCAGTGGCGATCACGACCCAGCTTGCCGCGGATCTGCTGATCGGACACCGGCACTGAGAGGTCCACCATGTGTACCGGGATGCCCTGCACCGCCTGCAGATCCACTTCACTGAGGCGGCACCAGGCCAACAGCCGGGAGGACAAGCCCAGACCGGCGATCGCGTTCATTACCTCGCGCTCTTCCGGACCCATGGCGGGAATGCCGATTTCCAGCTCCGGTACGCCGATGGCCGCCAACTGGGTGGCAATGGCCAGCTTCTCCTCGGCGGTGAACGCCACTCCCGCGCTCTGTTCACCATCGCGCAGGGTGGTATCGTCGATCACTACCTGGCTGGGGCGCTGGCTCATCGGGCTATCCTCAGGCGTACACCGGCGCAAACGCCTGTTCGGGGTTTTCCACCGGGCCGTTGTCGCTCCAGTAGGGGGACAACTTGCGCAGCTGCTCGACGATCGGCGGCACCGCCGCGATCACCCGCTCAACCTCCTCCATGGTGTTGTAGCGCGACAGGGAGAAGCGCACCGTGCCGTGGGCCGCGGTGTAGGGAATACCCATGGCGCGCATCACGTGGGAGGGTTCCAGGGAACCGGAGGTACAGGCAGAACCGCTGGAGGCGGCAATGCCGGCCTTGTTGAGCAGTAGCAGAATCGCCTCGCCCTCAATGTATTCGAAGGCGATATTGAGGGTGTTGGGCAGGCGATTGTCGGGGTCGCCGGTGACAAACGAGTTGGGCACGGCGCTGAGAATGCCTTCCTGCAGGCGGTCGCGCATGGCCATCACCGTGGTGTTCTCGTACTCCATGTGCTTCAGAGCCAGCTCTGCCGCCAGACCCAGACCGACGATGCCGATGGTGTTTTCAGTGCCGGCCCGGCGGCCGCGCTCCTGGTGACCACCGCGCAGCAGCGGGCGGAAACGGGTGCCGCGCTTCAGGTACAGCACTCCCACGCCTTTCGGGGCGTGCAGCTTGTGACCGGAGATGGACAGCATGTGGATGCAGGTATCCGCCAGGTTCATGGGGATCTTGCCGACAGCCTGGACCGCGTCGGTGTGAAACATGACGCCGGCCTCCTCGGCCATCTCCGCCATCTTCAACACCGGAAACAGCGTGCCGGTTTCATTGTTGGCCCACATCACGCTGACCACGGCCACGTTGTCACTGAGCAGCCTGGCGTATTCGTCCAGGTCAAGGCGGCCCTTGCCGTCCACCTTGAGACGGTGCACGGTGTAGCCCTCTGTCTCCAGGTGCTCGCACAAATTCAGCACTGCCGGGTGTTCCACGGTAGTGGTGATAATCTCCTTGCGCTCCGGCTGGGCGCGCAGCGCCGAGAGGATCGCGGTGGAGTCCGACTCGCTGCCGCAGGAGGTAAAAATGATCTCTGACTCGTGCTCGGCGCCGAGCAGATCCTGGATCTGTTTGCGGGCTTTCTTGATGGCGAAGCCCACCTTGTTGCCGAAGCTGTGCAGGGAGGACGGGTTGCCGAACTGCTCGGAGAAGAACGGCAGAATCGCCTCTACCACCAGCGGGTCCACCTGGGTGGTGGCATTGTTGTCGAGATAGATGTCGCTCATGACGCAGCCTCCACCTGATGCAGCGCCTGGGGACGCTCGCTGGCGGGGACTACCTTGATGAACTCACCCATCGCCTCGATCAGCTTCTGCTGGATACCGCCCATGGTCATGGCGGCCAGCTGGCAGTTGGTACAGGCACCGAT
>SBFU01000220.1 GCA_006227785.1 Burkholderiales bacterium | reverse complement strand
GGGCATCAATGCCATCGCCTACAGCGACGGCCACATGCAGGTGATGAGCGCCTCGCTGCTGGGTCCGGGCGACTGTGTGGTCATCATCTCGAACTCCGGGCGCACCCGGGACCTCATGGATGCGGCGGACATCGCGCGCAAGCACGGTGCCACAGTGATCACCGTCACCGCCAGCGGATCACCGCTGGCAACGGCAGGTCACATCCATCTGGCAGCCGATCACCCAGAGGGCTATGACCGATACAGCCCGATGACCTCGCGCCTGATGCACCTGATGGTGATCGACGTGCTGGCCACCTGCCTGGCCCTGCGGATCGGCGGCAGCCGGCTGCAACCGCTGTTGCGGGAGATGAAGAACAACCTTCGAAGCAAGAGGTACGCCTGAGCCTGCCCTGTGCGCACAGAGCCCAGGCGGCTCTTGCGAGCCGGATGCACCCTGGTCAGATCCGACCTTCCTCGACCGCGTGACATGCAATGCGGATGCCGCCAATGGTCTGCATGACCGGCCGCTCGTTGCGGCACCGGTCGTTGGCATGCGGACAGCGCGGGTTGAAGGCGCAGCCTGTGGGCGGGTTCAAGGGGTTGGGCACCTCCCCTTGCACCGGGGTGCGCGCCTTGCCGGTGTCGTGCATCTTGGGGATGGCATCGAGCAGCATGCGGGTGTAGGGATGACGCGGCGTGTCAAAGAGTGTGTGCTTGGGCGCCAGCTCCACCATGCGCCCGAGGTACATCACACCGACCTGGTCGCTCACATGCCGAACCACCGCGAGGTTGTGGCTGATGAACAGGTAGGTCAGGCCCTGCTGGCGTTGCAGGTCCTTCATGATGTTGAGCACCTGCGCCTGCACCGACACATCCAGGGCCGAAGTCGGCTCGTCGCACACCAGGAACTCGGGATGGGTGGCCAGGGCCCGTGCAATGGAGATGCGCTGGCGTTGCCCACCAGAGAACTGGTGCGGGAATTTGGTCCGGTCCTGGGCCGCCAGACCGACCGAATGCAACAACTCTTCCACCCGGTTGCGCAGGGCGACCGGATCGGACAGGATGCCATGCTCGCGCAGCGGCTCGGCAATGATGTCCTCCACCCGCCAGCGCGGATTCAGGCTGGCGTAGGGGTCCTGAAAAATCATCTGGATACGCCGCCGCAGCTGCCTGCCCTGGGGCGTGCGAAAGGCGGCGTGCGCATCCTGCCCGTCGAACTCGAAGCTTCCGCGCGTTGGCGGATACAGTCCCACCAGCAGGCGGGCCACTGTGCTCTTGCCACAGCCCGACTCACCGACCAAGGCCAGCGTCTGGCCGCGTGGTATGTCGAAGGAAACACCGTCCACGGCCTTGAGCAAAAGGCGCGGCTGGCGTTCGATCACGCGATTGAGCCAGGGCGCCGACACATCAAAGGTACGGGCCAGGTCCGTGGCTCTCACCAGCGGTGGAGCATCTGCCGGCGAAGCGGCGGGCGCCACGGCATGCGGGTCTGTCACGGTGGCGCTCATGCGGCCTCCCCGATGGTCTGAACACTCGAAGCGTCGTGCAGCCAGCAGGCCGCCCGCGTGGCCCCCGCAGGCATGAGCTCTGGCCGCTGGTCGTGGCAACGATCGAAACTGCGCTCGCAGCGCGGGTTGAAGGCACACCCGCGCGGTATGGCATTGAGCCGTGGCATGGCACCATCGATCTGGTGCAAGCGTTCACGGTCGGCTGCCATGTCCGGAATACAGCCCATGAGTCCCCTTGTGTAGGGGTGGGCCGGGTGGTTGATCACCTCGTGCACAGGCCCGATTTCGGCCACCCGGCCGGCGTACATCACGGCCACACGGTCGCAGGTCTCGGCGATCACGCCCATGTCGTGGGTGATCAGCATCACCGCCGCGCCGCGCTCGCGGCAGATGGTCTTGAGCAGGCTGATGATCTGGGCCTGGATCGACACGTCCAGCGCCGTCGTGGGCTCGTCGGCCACGATGAGTTGCGGCTCGGCGGCCAGGGCAAGGGCAATGACCACCCGCTGGCGCATGCCACCGGAGAACTGGTGCGGGTAGTGATCGATCCGCTGCTCGGCCGCCGGAATGCCGGTGTCCTTGAGCAGCTTGATGGCCCGCTGGCGCGCTTCGCCTTCGCTCACAGGCAGGTGGTTGCGGATGGTCTCGATGAGCTGCCGGCCCACGGTGTACAGCGGGTTCAGCGAGGTCAGCGGGTCCTGGAAGATGGCGCCGATGCGGCGGCCGCGGATGGCGCGCATCTTCTCGCGCGGCAGGTTGTCGATGCGCTGGCCCTCGAAGCGGATCTCGCCGCCGGACACGCGCCCGGGTGGCTCCAGCAGGCCGATGATGGCGGCGCCGGTGAGCGACTTGCCCGCGCCGGATTCACCGACGACGCCGAGGATCTCCCCCGGCTCGATCGAGAAACTCACCTCGTCCAGCGCCAGCAGCGTGCCGCGGCGCGTGGGGAACTCCACCTTCAGGCGGTCGACTTCGAGCAGTGCCATGGTGTCTTGTGGTTCAGCGCAGGCGCGGGTTCAGCGCGTCGCGCAGCCAGTCGCCAAGCAGGTTCACGCTCAGCGCGATGAGCACCAGCATCACGCCGGGGAACACGGTGATCCACCACTCACCGGAAAACAGGAAGTCGTTGCCGATGCGGATCAGCGTGCCCAGCGACGGCGAGGTGGGTGGCACGCCGACGCCCAGGAAGCTCAGCGTGGCCTCGGCCAG
>SBFU01000227.1 GCA_006227785.1 Burkholderiales bacterium | reverse complement strand
GCTCTCGCAGCGAGAGCAGGTTCATGTCCAGTTCGTAGAGCAGCCGGCGCTGCTCGTCGCTGCGCACCATGCTTTGCACCCAGAAAAAGCAGGCCAGACGTTGTCCGCGGGTGACGGGGGTCACCTGGTGCAGACTGGTGCCCGGGTACAGCACGGCGTGCCCCGCCGGCAACTTGACGCCCCGCGAGCCATAGGTGTCACTGACCATGAGTTCGCCGCCGTCGTAGTCCTCGGGGTCGCTGAGGAACACGGTGCAGGAGACATCGGTTCTGACGTAGGCGGGGTTGCCGGCCCCCCCACCCTTGAGGCGCACGGCGTTGTCGATGTGGGCACCGTAGGCGTTGGTTCGCCCGCCATAGCGGTTGACGCGGGGCGTGAAGATCCGCAGGGGCAGGGCGGCACTGAAGAAGATGGGCGAACGGTTCAACCCTGCCATGACCAGTTGCCGAATCGCCTGGGCCGCCTCGCAGTCGTGCGGCAGTTGCTCGTTGTTCTTGACGGTTCGTGCCTGGGGCCCGGCGCTCTCGCCGCCATCCTGCCAGGGCGCCGTGTCCAGCAGTCGGCGCACCCGCCTGAGCTCGGGTGCCGAGAGGATGTCTGGCAGTGTGATCAGCATGTGGCTTCGCGGTGAAACGACAAAGGCCACCCGGTGGTGACCCTCGTCGCCTGTTGATGAATGCGCCCGGCCTGTCAGAACTTCAGGCTGGCCGTGACCTGAAGGGTGCGGCCGGCACCTGGCACATAGTGCCCCGGGTACAACTGGTCTGCGTACAGCTTGTCGGTCACGTTGGTGAGGTTCGCCTTGAGGGTGAGCCGGTCAGGGGTGAATGTGTATTCGGCCATCAGGTCGGCGGTGACATAGGAGGGCACCGACCACTCCACGCGGGTCGGCTTCTGCTGGCTGCGGAAGTTCAGGCCGGCGCCCATGCGCAGCTTGGGCGTGAACTGGTAGGTGGTCCACACCGTGCCGCTGTGCTCGGGCGTCAGCGCGGGGCGGTCGCCCGGGCGTTCCCCCGGGGAGCCCTGCAGACAGCCGCCGCCCGGACCGGTCGCCTGCACGGCCGGGCAGGGCGCGGCCTTGTCGACCCTGGCCTTGGGTATCCACATGTAGGAACCGAAGATTTCCCACTGGGGCGTCAGGCGGCCTGCCACATCGGCCTCGAAGCCCGAGACATGACGTTTGCCCGAGAGCGTGACCACTGGCAGGTCGGGATCGGTGTTCCGCTCGTTGTACTTCTCGGCGTGGAAGATGGCCAGCCGGGTGGTGAATCGGCCGTCGGCGGAGTCCAGCTTGGCCCCGATTTCAAAGTTGCGGCTTTTCTCTGGCGGGGTGTCGACGTTGCTGGCGCCCAGCGAGTAGGCATCACCCGAGGTATTGAACGATTGACCGTACGAGGCGTGGAACGAGTGACGCGGCGTTGGCTGAAACAGCACACCGGCGCGCGGGCTCCACTCCGAGACTTTCATGCGGTAGCTATCCATACCCATCGGACCCGGGGCGTTCTGGGGCAGGCTGAAGCTGTCGTAGTCGCCTGTGAGTTGGTCGTAGCGCAATCCGGCAACCACTTTCCAGGCCGGGGCGATCTGCACCGTGTCCTGCACATAGGCTCCCCAGCCCTGTGCTGTGTACTGGTTGTTCACCCGCAGCACCCGCCGCGATTCGTCCACCCGGGCACCGTCGGCGGGCGTGCCCACCGTGGTGGTCGGCTTGGACAGATCGACGCCGCCCTGTGCCGCCGAGCGGGCGGCGAAGACCACCCGCTTTTCCCGCGAAATGTCGACGCCCGCCAGCAGTTCATGCTGCATGCCCAGGGCCTGGAACCGGCTGCGCAGATCGCTCTGCGCATGCGCCGTGTCCATGTCCTGGATTTTCAGATGCGTGCCGCGCGTGAGGACGGTGCCAGGCCCGAAGTCGGCCAGCGTCACCGAGGGCGGACACTGCGGGTTCGTCACGGCCCCGGTCTGCTGGCTGACACCCCGCTGGCAGATTCGGATGGCGCCGGATCGCTGGTCGCGTTCGAATTGGCCCACCCGCACCTGTGTCTTGATCTCGGTGTCGCGACTGAAGCGGTGGATGTGCGACAGGCCGACGATGGTGGCGCCGCTGTCGGAGTAGTCGCTGTCCAGTCCATAGTAGGCGTCGGGTTTCAACGGCAGAAGCACCCGGTTGCTCGATCCCTGTGACGGCGAGATGTAGGGGATGCCGTAGTTGATCCCATTGTTGTTGTCCAGGTGGTAGAGGCTCGCCTGGATTTCGTTCTTCTCGCCGATGCCCCAGCGGTAGGCCGCAGCCAGTCCGCGCTTGTCGATGCTGGAGCCGCTGCCGTTGTTGTCGGCCTGGGTGACCATGGCATTGATGCGCAGGGCGGCGCGCTCGCCGGTCTTGATGTTGAAGTCGCCCGTGGTGCGCACGTATTGGTGGCTGCCCAGGGTCAGGTCGACCTGGTGCTGGTCGATCAGTCCGGGTTGCTTGGACACCTGGTTGACCGCGCCGCCCGTGGAGCCGCGGCCGAACAGCATGGATGCCGAGCCGCGCAGAACTTCCATGCGTTCCAGGTTGAAGGTGTCGCGGTCGTAGATGGCCGGGTCACGCATCCCGTCGATGAACAGGTCACCGGTAGCCTGCAGCGCAAAGCCACGAAGGCGGATTTCCTCCTCGCCGCCCTCGGCGGCCAGAAAGGTGATGCCGGCGGTGTTCTTC
>SBFU01000074.1 GCA_006227785.1 Burkholderiales bacterium | reverse complement strand
GATGCCGATCTTGATCTCGTCGGGCGTGATCAGGCCGGGGCAGTTGGGGCCCAGCAGCAGGGTCTTCTTGCCGCCGGCGGCCTCCTTGGCCTTCATCTTGTTGCGCACTTCCAGCATGTCCTTGACCGGAATGCCTTCGGTGATGCAGACGGCCAGGTCCAGATCGGCCTCGACGGCTTCCCAGATGGCGGCGGCGGCGCCGGCGGGCGGCACGTAGATCACCGACACGGTGGCGCCGGTCTGCGCGGCGGCTTCCTTGACGGTCGAGTAGATCGGGATGTTGAAGATCGACTCACCGGCCTTCTTCGGGTTCACGCCGGCGACGAAGCAGTTCTTGCCGTTCGCGTACTCCTGGCACTTCTCGGTATGGAACTGACCGGTCTTGCCCGTGATGCCCTGGGTGATGACCTTGGTGTCTTTGTTGATGTAGATCGACATGTTTGATTCTCCGGGCGGGGCTTATTTCACTGCGGCCACAATTTTGGTGGCGGCTTCGGCCATGGTGTCGGCGGCGATGATGGGCAGGCCGGATTCGGCCAGCATCTTCTTGCCCAGCTCTTCGTTGGTGCCCTTCATGCGCACGACCAGCGGCACGTTCAGGTTCACGGCCTTGCAGGCGGTGATCACGCCGGTGGCGATGGTGTCGCACTTCATGATGCCGCCGAAGATGTTGACCAGGATGCCCTTGACCTTGGGGTTCTTGAGCATGATCTTGAAGGCTTCGGTGACCTTCTCGGGGGTGGCACCGCCACCCACGTCCAGGAAGTTGGCCGGCTCACCGCCGAACAGCTTGATGGTGTCCATGGTGGCCATGGCCAGGCCGGCACCGTTGACCAGGCAACCAATGTTGCCGTCCAGGGAGATGTAGGCCAGGTCAAACTTGGAGGCTTCGATTTCGGCCGGATCTTCTTCGTCCAGGTCGCGCAGGGCCACGATTTCAGGGTGGCGGAACAGGGCGTTGGAGTCGAAGTTGAACTTGGCGTCCAGGGCCATCAGGTCGCCCTTGGAGTCGCAGTTGAGCGGGTTGATCTCCACCAGCGATGCATCGGTGTCCATGTAGCACTTGTAGAGCTTGGCGAACAGATCGACCGCCTGGTCCACCGAGGCACCGGTCAGGCCGATGGCGGCCGCGACCTTCTTCGACTGCTCGGCCGTGATACCGGTCAGCGGATCGATCATTTCGGTGATGATCTTTTCAGGGGTGGAGTGGGCCACCTCCTCGATGTCCATGCCGCCTTCGCTGGAGGCGATCAGGGCCACCTTCTGCGTGGCGCGGTCGGTGACCAGCGACACATACAGTTCATTCTTGATGTCGGCACCGTCTTCAATGTAGAGACGGCGGACCTTCTGGCCCTCGGGGCCGGTCTGGTGCGTGACCAGCTGCATGCCCAGGATGTCGGAAGCACGGGCCTTCACGTCGTCGATCGACTTGGCCACCTTCACGCCACCGCCCTTGCCGCGGCCGCCCGCATGGATTTGCGCCTTGACCACCCAGACCGGGCCACCGAGCTTCTGTGCGGCCTCCACGGCTTCCTGCACCGTGAACGCGGGAATGCCGCGGGGAACCGGCACACCAAACTGACGCAAGATTTCCTTGCCTTGGTACTCGTGAATCTTCATGAGGTCTCTCTCGGACTGGGGGGTTTTCGATCCGGCCGGAAGGCACAGCCGGTGCACGGGTGATGGACACGGCAACCGACGACTGTATCATGGTGCGACGCACCATTTCACCATATAAGCGGCCGCTTACGTAATGCATAATTATAAAAAGCGTTCGCTGAACCCTAACTGACAGAAGCGAGACCATGGCCAAGATCTTCATTGACGGGGAAGCCGGGACCACCGGCCTGCAGATCCGGGAACGCCTGCAGGCCATGCCAGCCATCGAACTGCTGAGCATCGCGCCCGAGCATCGCAAGAACCCCGAGGCCAAACGCGAGCTGATGGCGCAGGCCGACCTGGTGGTGCTGTGCCTGCACGACGATGCCGCCGTCGAGTCGGTGGCCATGATCGATGCCCTGCCCGGCCACCGGCCGCGCATCATCGACGCGTCGACTGCCCACCGCTGCAACGATGCCTGGGTCTACGGATTTCCGGAGCTGAGCGCGGGCCAGCGCGAAGCGGTGCAAAAAGCCGAGCGTGTGGCCAACCCGGGCTGCTACGCCACCGGGGCCATTGCCTTGCTGCGCCCGCTGGTGGATGCTGGCCTTCTGCCACGGGACTTCCCGGTGTCGCTGCCCTCGGTCAGCGGCTATTCCGGCGGTGGCCGCAGCATGATCGAAGCCTATGAAGCGGGGACCGCGCCGCTGCACGAGGCTTATGCGCTGGGTCTTTCACACAAGCACCTGCCCGAGATCCTGCGCTACACCGGGATGACCCGCCGCCCAATCTTCATGCCGGCGGTGGGCAACTTCCGCCAAGGCATGCTGGTGCAACTGCCGCTGCACCTGGACGATCTGCCAGCCAAGCCCAAGGCCAGCGACCTGCACGACGCACTGGTGGCGCACTACGAACAGAGCCGGATACAAGGCGGCTGGGTGAGCGTGGAGCCGGCCACCGAGAACGGCAAGCTGGACGCCACCGCGCTCAACGACACGAACAAGCTGGAGCTGCGCGTGTTCGCCAACGAGGCGCACCGCCACGCGGTGCTGATCGCGCGACTGGACAACCTGGGCAAGGGCGCCAGCGGCGCCGCGGTGCAG
>SBFU01000068.1 GCA_006227785.1 Burkholderiales bacterium | reverse complement strand
AGTCCATGCCGGGTCAGCAGGGCATGGAGACGCTCCTGAAGGCCCTCGGGCGTCGACTCGGTGGAAAAGCGGAAATTGAAATCGATCACGACATTGCCCGGGATGACATTGCTGGCACCCGTTCCGCCATGGATGTTGCTGACCTGCCAGCTGGTGGGCGGAAAAAAGTCATTGCCCTGATCCCAGACCGTGTTGGCCAGCTCGGCCAGTGCAGGTGCCACCATGTGGATGGGATTGCGGGCCAGGTGCGGGTAGGCGATGTGCCCTTGAATGCCCTTGACGGTCAGTCGACCGCTCATGGTGCCACGGCGCCCGTTCTTGATCATGTCGCCGGTTCGTTCAACCGAAGTGGGCTCGCCGACGATGCACCAGTCCAGTCGTTCACCCCGGCGCTGCAACTCGCGACAGACCACCACCGTGCCGTCGTTGGCAGGTCCTTCTTCGTCGCTGGTGAGCAGAAAGGCAATGTCGATGGCCGGCTCGGGCACTTCGAGCAGAAACTGTTCGCAGGCCACCACCATGGCGGCCAGTGACGTCTTCATGTCGCTGGTTCCGCGCCCGTACAGTCGCCCGTCCCGGTGGGTGGGCACGAATGGGTCGCTGCGCCACGCCTCCAGCGGGCCCGTGGGCACCACATCGGTGTGACCGGCAAACACCAGGGTGGGCCGCTGGCCAGTGCCCCGTCGCGCCCACAAGTTGGTGACACGGAAGTCCTGTGGTCCGCTCGACAGAGTTTCACAGCGGAAGCCGGCGTTGGCCAGGCGCTCTGTGATCAGGTCCTGACATCCGGCATCGTCAGGTGTGACGGAAGGGCGGGAGACCAGGGCTTCGATCAGACGCAGTGTTTCGCTCATGCCGTCAGAACTTCACATCCAGCGTGAATTCGGTGAACGTGGCGCCTTCACTGTGCTCGTCCTCGGATGGCGTGGCGGTGTCCAGCGACTTGATCGCGTTGAAATCGTTCTGCAGGCGCCACAGCAGATTGTTGGGCGAGTCGGCGTGGGCCAGGCCTTCGTTGCGGCTGACAATGCCGTCGATGATCAGGCGTGCGAGATCCTGCTCGAAGGTCTGGGAACCCTCGGCCAGCGATTTCTCCATGGCCTCACGCACACCGGAAAAGTCCGCCTTGCGGATCAGGTCGGCAATCAGCGTGGTGTTGAGCATCACTTCCATGGCCGGCACGCGTCCGCCGGTGTGCGTGCGCAACAGGCGCTGGGACACAATGGACCGCAGGGCCATGGCCAGATCGCCCAGCATGGTCGGACGCACTTCCACCGGGTAGAAGCTCAGAATCCGGTTCAGGGCCTGGTAGCTGTTGTTGGCATGCAGCGTGGCCAGGCAGAGGTGGCCGGACTGGGCATAGGCGATGGCGGCTGACATGGTCTCACGGTCACGGATCTCGCCGATGAGAATCACGTCCGGGGCCTGTCGCAGCGCGTTTTTCAGTGCGATCTGCAGCGATGCGGTGTCGGTGCCCAGCTCACGCTGGTTGACGACGGACTTCTTGTTTCGGTAGACGTACTCGATCGGGTCTTCCACCGTGAGTATGTGGCCCGTGCTGCGTTCATTGCGGTGGTCGATCATGGCGGCCAGCGTGGTGCTCTTGCCGGCGCCGGTGGCGCCGACCATGATCACCAGACCGCGTTTCTCCATGACCAAGTCGGCCAGGATGGGGGCTACGTTGAGGCTGTCCAGGGGGGGGATGTCGCCCGGCACGTAGCGGATCACCACCGCGTAGTGGCTGCGTTGCCTGAAGGCGCTGACCCGGAAATTGCCCACCCCATCCAGCGGCACCGCCATGTTGAGCTCGCCGGTGTCCACCAGCTCCTCAACCCGCGTGGCAGGAACGATCTCGGCGAGCAGGTTGCGCGGCGCCTCTGGGGGCAGCACCTGGCTGTTGATCGGGATGGTCTGGCCGTTGATCTTGATCATGGCCGGCGCATGGGCCGACAGGTAGACGTCGGATGCCTGCTTTTCGGCCATCAGGCGCAGGATGCGCTCCATCGTTCCACTGCTCATGCCAGCTCCTTGGTTGCGGGTCTGCGGTGTCTTTCGTCAGGGGCGTAGCAGGTCGTTGAGGCTGGTCTTGGCCCGGGTCTGGGCGTCGACACGCTTGACGATGACCGCTGCGTAAAGGCTGTACTTGCCGCCGTCCTTGGGCAGGTTGCCGCTGATCACCACCGAGCCTGCCGGCACCCGGCCGTAGCTGACCTCGCCTGTCGCACGGTCATAGATCGGGGTGCTCTGGCCGATGTACACACCCATCGAGATGACCGAGTTCTCTTCGATCACCACGCCCTCGACCACCTCGGAGCGGGCGCCGATGAAGCAGTTGTCCTCGATGATGGTCGGGCCTGCCTGCAGCGGCTCGAGCACGCCGCCGATGCCCACGCCACCCGACAGGTGCACGTTCTTGCCGATCTGGGCGCAGGAACCGACCGTGGCCCAGGTGTCAACCATGGTGTTCTCGTCAACATAGGCGCCGATGTTCACGTAGCTGGGCATGAGCACCGCTCCCTTGGCGATGAAGCTGCCGCGGCGGGCCACGGCCGGAGGCACCACACGCACGCCGGTGGCCTTCATCTCGGCATCGGACAGGTGGGCGAATTTGGTCGGCACCTTGTCGTAGAAGGCCAGGTCGCCGGCCCGCACGAATTCGTTGTCCTTCAGCCGGAACGACAGCAGGACGGCCTTCTTGATCCACTGATGCACGGTCCACTG
>SBFU01000191.1 GCA_006227785.1 Burkholderiales bacterium | reverse complement strand
TGCTTCGCTTGGACAGGCTGGTGAACATCACCAGTCGCCGGAAGTCGGTGCGCCCCAGGCGGACGGCGGCTTCCAGTCCACCCAGGGGCGCGTCCTCGCGGAAGTAGATCTCGCTGTAGCACTCGTCCGATGCAATCACGAAGCCATACCGGTCGCTCAGGTCAAACAGCCTGCTCCATTCCTGCAGCGGCATGACAGCGCCGGTGGGATTGCCAGGGGAACAGACAAAAAGCAGCTGGGTTCGGGCCCATACCTCTTGGGGCACGCTGTCCCAGTCGACGGCAAAGTTCTTGCCGGGATCGCTGGCCGCATACCAGGGTTGGGCGCCTCCGAGCAGCGCCGCTCCCTCGTAGATCTGGTAGAAGGGGTTCGGGAAGACCACCGTTGCGCCTTCCCGGGACGGATCGATCACCGTCTGTGCGAAGGCGAACAAGGCCTCGCGGGAGCCGTTGACAGGGAGGATCTGGCTGACAGGATCCACGTCGATGCCATAGCGCCTTTGCAGCCATCCGGCGCAGGCCTGGCGAAGGGTGGGCTCACCCGCTGTACCCGGGTAGGCCGACAGACCGCTGTCCAGCGCCCGTGCGAGGGCTTGCTTGAGGAGCACTGGGGCAGGGTGCTTGGGTTCTCCGATGCCCAGGCTGATCGGCCGCAGGTCGGTCCTGGGCTTCACATCCGAGAACAGCTGTCGCAGGCGTTCGAAAGGGTAGGGCTGGAGCAGGCGCAGGCGGGGATTCATGGGCCGATTATCCCAAGCTGGCGCCGCCGCCCTGCGGTTGGCCGGTGCGATGGCGGTCGCGGTATCATGCAGGGCGCCAGCCCTGCTCGGGTGGTGGCTTCTTATTCCTTTAAAATCAAGCAGTTAGCTGCTCACACCGGGTACCCGTGCGACTCAATTCCATCAAGCTGTCCGGCTTCAAGTCCTTCGCCGAGCCGACCAACTTCATGCTGCCCGGCCAACTGGTGGGCGTGGTAGGGCCCAACGGCTGCGGCAAGTCCAACATCATGGATGCGGTGCGCTGGGTGCTGGGCGAGTCGAAAGCGTCCGAACTGCGTGGTGAGTCCATGCAGGACGTCATTTTCAATGGCACCACCTCCCGCAAGCCGGCCAGCCGCTCCAGCGTGGAGCTGGTGTTCGACAACAGCGATCACCGCGCCGGGGGGCAATGGGGTCAGTTCGGCGAAATTGCCGTCAAGCGTGTGCTCACGCGGGACGGGACCAGCAGCTACTACATCAACAACCAGCCGGTGCGCCGCCGCGACGTCCAGGACGTCTTTCTGGGTACCGGGCTGGGGCCACGGGCGTACGCCATCATCGGGCAAGGCACCATCAGCCGCATCATCGAGTCCAAGCCTGAGGAACTGCGCCTGTTCCTCGAAGAGGCGGCCGGGGTGTCCAAGTACAAGGAGCGGCGCCGGGAGACGGCCAACCGGCTGGCCGATACGCGCGAGAACCTGACCCGCGTGGAGGACATCCTGCGCGAGCTCAACAACAACCTTGAAAAGCTGGAACGCCAGGCGGAGGTGGCCGAGCGCTACAACCAGCTCAACGCCAGCGCCGCGCTCAAGCAGCACCAGCTGTGGTTTCTCAAGCGGGCCGAGGCTGAGGCCGAGCAGGCGCGTGTGCGTACCGAGGCGGCCCAGGCGGTCAATGACCTGGAGTCGCGCACCGCAGACCTGCGACGTGTTGAAGCTGAACTGGAAACCATCCGGCAGGCCCATTATGGCGCTGGTGATCAGGTCAATCAGGCGCAGGGTCGGTTGTACGAAGCCAGTGCCGAAGTGGGCAAGCTGGAGGCCGAAATCCGCTTCGTGGTGGAAGGCCGCCAGCGAGCGGAGCATCGGCTGCAACAGCTCAAGGAGCAGCTCGGCAGTTGGGCCACGCGCAAGGAGGATGCCGAGACCGAGCTCGAACAGCTCGCCGGCGCCATGGTCGAGGCCGAGGAGAAGTCGGTCGTGCTTGCAGCCCAGGGCGAGGAGCAGGCGGCCAGCCTGCCCGGCCTTGAAGATGTGCTTCGCCAGGCTCAACAGCGGGCCAACGAGCAGCGCACCGGCGTCGGACAGGTGCAACAGCAGATCCAGGTTCTGGCCGCGGAACAGCGCAGCATCGAAGAGCAAAGCCGGCAACAGGAACTGCGACGCGAAAAACTGCTGGCCGAGCGCAACGCATTGGCTGCCCCCGACGACACACGCCTGGCCCACGCCTTGCGCGTGCAGTCGGAGCTGGCCGAGGCGGCCGAAGTCGCGGAGGCCTTGCTGCACGAGCTGCAGGAGACCGTTCCCAGGCTCGACGAGGAGCGTCGGTCGGCACAGCACAGCGTGAATCAGGAGTCGGCCCGGTTGGCCGACCTGTCGGCCCGGCTGGAGGCACTGAAGGCCTTGCAGGAAAAGGTGCGGACCGACGGAAAGCTCAAGCCCTGGTTGGCCAAACATGGGCTGGAAGGTCTGCAAGGCCTCTGGAGCCGCATCCATGTCGAGCCCGGATGGGAAAACGCACTGGAGTCCGCCCTGCGCGAGCGGCTCTCCGCACTGGAAGTGTCACGTCTGGACATGGTGCGGGCCTTTGGCAACGATGCGCCACCGGCCAAGCTGGCTTTCTACAGCCCGTCGGGCGCTGCGGCGGTTCCCCCTCCGGCTTCAGGCCTGAAACCACTCTCGACCTGGTTGCGTCTGAATGACGCGGGCCAGCAGGCCCTGCTGGAAGGCTGGCTCAGCGGGTGCCTGACCGCCACCAGCCTGGAAGACGCCCTCGCGCAGCGTGCGCAGCTACAGGCGGGGGAAAGCATTTTTGTGCCTGCTGGCCACTGTGTCACCTCGCACAGTGTCAGCTTTTATGCACCAGACAGTGAGCAGGCGGGCTTGCTGGCCCGCGCGCAGGAAATCGAAAACCTGGAGAAGCAGCTCAAGGGTCAGGCCCTGCTCGCCGAGCAGGCCCGAAGTGCACTGGTTCGTGCCGAGGCCGGTTACGGTGAAGCCTCCCAGCGTCTCGTGCTGGCACGTCGTGAAGGAGCTGAAGCCCGCAACCGCGCGCACGAGGCGCAGGTGGAGGCTTTGCGACTGACTCAGCTGGCCGAGCAGACCCGCGCCCGCAGTGAGCAGCTCAGTGGCGATCTGGTGGAAGTGGACGCGCTGCTGGAGTCCCTGCAGGAACGACGCGTCACTGCCGAGGCCCGGTTCGAGGAGCTCGACATGCAGCTGGCGGACAGTCAGGAACGACACGCCCAGCTGGACGAACAGGTGATCGGGGCTGAACGCGCCCTGGGTCAGGCGCGCGAACAGCAGCGTGCGCTGGAGCGTCAGGCGCAGGAAGCCACTTTTTCCCTGCGCAGTCTGCAGGCGCGGCAGGGCGAACTGCAACGCGCGCTGGAGACCGCCGCGACACAGGCAAAGTCGCTGGCAGACGAGGAATTGCGGGCCCGTGACGAGCTGGCGCGCCTGACCGATGCCGCGGCACAGGCCGGGTTGCAGGACGCACTGGCCATCAAGCTCGAACGAGAACAGGCCCTGGGCGCCCTGCGCAGCCAGTACGACGATCTGACCGCCAAGCTTCGGGCCAGCGACGAGAGGCGCCTGCAGCTGGAAAGGGAGCTTGACCCGCTTCGGCAGCGCATCACCGACTTCCAGCTCAAGGAGCAGGCGGCCCGCCTTGGGGTTGAGCAGTACAGCCAGCAGCTGGATGAGGCACAGGCCGACCTGGCCATGATCGCGCAGAGCGTGGCCGAGGGGAACGTGCGTCTGACCGGACTGCAGTCCGAAATCGACCGCCTGCACCGAGAGATCCAGTCGCTCGGGGCGGTCAACCTCGCCGCCCTGGAAGAACTGGGCGCTGCGCGCGAGCGAAAGACGTTTCTGGATGCCCAGTCGGCCGACCTGAACGATGCCATGGCCACGCTGGAAGATGCGATCCGCAAGATCGATGGCGAGACCCGGGAGCTGCTGGGAAGCACGTTCAACACAGTGAACGGGCATTTCGGACGCATGTTCCCGGAGCTGTTCGGTGGGGGCAACGCACGCCTGGTCATGACGGGCGAGGAGATCCTGGATGCAGGCGTGCAGGTGATGGCTCAGCCGCCCGGCAAAAAGAACCAGACCATCCATCTGCTCTCTGGCGGCGAGAAGGCCTTGACCGCGATCGCTCTGGTGTTTGCGATCTTCCAGCTGAATCCGGCGCCTTTCTGCCTGCTGGATGAGGTGGATGCACCGCTGGACGATGCGAACACCGAGCGTTATGCGAAACTCGTGACTGCGATGTCCAAGGAAACCCAGTTTCTGTTCATCAGCCACAACAAGATCGCCATGGAGATGGCCGAGCAGCTCATTGGCGTGACCATGCAGGAGCAGGGTGTCTCCCGCATCGTGGCGGTGGACATGGAGTCGGCTGCCGGCATGCTTGAGTCCACCTGAACAGAACCGCCCGAACAGGCCACCTTCCATGAGTTCACTGCAGATCAGCCTGGCCATCATCGGAGGACTGGTCCTCGCTGGCGTGGTCGTCTACAACGCCTGGATTACCCGGAAAAGTGCGCCCCGCACCGTCCAGGAAAACGACCGCACCCCGGCCGCTGCCCCGGTCACCGAGCCCATGCTGTACGCCGCTGATGAATCGGCGGGCGCCGGTGCGGCGGCCACAGATCGCATTGAACCGGTGCTCGACGGTCCACCTCCGGCTGTTCGAGGTGAAATGGAAACCGAGGATGCCCGACACGACCCGGTCCTGTCTGCCGTGCCCGATGCCCCCGAAGGCGTTCGTTCATGGCACCAGGGCGCTGCGCCATCCACGGAGACGGCTGCGCCGGTATCCGATGGCCCTCGAGCTCCGGTGCAGGTGACCTTGCAGCAGGTTGTGCATCCGCCGGAAAAGCGTCCCTCGCTGGACGCCTTGATCGATGTGATCGCGCCGCTGCAGCTGGAAGGTCTTGTGTCCGGAGAGGCCTTGCTGGCGGCCATGCCCGCCACGCGCCGGGTCGGGAGCAAGCCGTTCGCCGTCGAGGCCATTCGCGAGGACGGTCAGGACTGGGAAGCGCCGCGACCTGGCCACCGCTATCGAAGCCTTCAGGCTGGCGTCCAGCTTGCCAACCGGGCGGGTGCACTCAACGACATCGAGTTTTCCGAATTCGTGGTCAAGACACAGGCCTACGCGGACGCTGTCGGTGCTGCACCGGATTTTCCGGACATGCGGGCCGAAGTCGCCAGGGCTCGTGAACTGGATGCCTTTGCCAGCGCCCATGACGCCCAGCTTGGGTTCACCTTGCGTGCGCGGCGCGTGGCCTGGAGCCCTGGCTATGTCGCCCAGCAAGCGGCCAAGCAGGGCTTCGTGGCCGGTGCCTTGCCCGGCCGCATGGTGTTGCCCGGCAGCCAGAGCGGTCAGGCGCCGGTGCTCAGCCTCAGTTTCGATCCGCAGGCCGCCATGGCCGAAGACCCCGAACAAAGCGCCTTGCGGGAGCTGTCGCTGTCTCTCGAAGTGACCCATGTTCCCCGCAGTGAGCAACCCTTTGTGCGCATGCGCGCCGCGGCAGCGGCGCTGGCAGATGGCATGGACGGGGTGGTGACCGACGATGCCGGCCAGCCCCTCTCTGCCGACACCATGGACCGCATTGGTGCCGACCTCGAGACCCTGTACGACGCCCTCGACAGCCGCGACCTGTCGGCCGGATCACCGCAGGCGCGCCGACTTTTTTCATGACCCCTGACCTGTTTGCGGCCGCGCCCACACCGGCCGAACGGGCGGCTGAGTTGCGTGCGGAATTGCACCACCACGCCCACCGCTACTACGTGCTTGACGATCCGGAGATTCCGGATGCCGAGTACGACCGTTTGTTTCGTGAGCTGCAGGCCCTGGAGTCGCAGCACCCGGAGCTGCTCACACCCGACTCGCCGACCCAGCGGGTGGGCGGGGCCGTTCTGGACGGGTTCGCCACCGTGCGCCATGCCGTGCCGATGCTCAGCATCCGCACGGAGACCGATACCGAGGCCACTGGTGCCGAGGCCTTCGATGCCCGGGTGCGTCGTGAACTGGGCTTGAGCGATACAGACCCGCCGGTCGATTATGTGGCCGAGCTCAAGTTTGACGGGCTGGCGATCAGCCTTCGGTACGAGGCGGGTGTGCTCGTGCAGGCTGCCACCCGGGGTGACGGGGAGGTGGGCGAGGATGTGACCCAGAACATTCGCACCATTGGACAGGTGCCACTGCGTTTGCCGACGGATGTTCCCGCCATTCTTGAAGTCCGTGGCGAGGTCTACATGCGTCGCGACGACTTCGATGCCCTCAACGAACGACAGAGGGCGAAAATCGCAGCGGGTGCCAAGGGTGAGAAAACCTTTGTCAACCCGCGCAACGCCGCCGCCGGAGCGGTACGGCAGCTGGATTCGGGCATTGCGGCCCAGCGCCCCCTGAGCTTTTTTGCCTATGGTCTGGGCGAGGTCTTGAACGGCCATGGCAGCGAGCCTTTGTTCACCACCCAGCATGGCCTGCTGATGCGTTTGCGCGACTGGGGTTTTCCGGTAGCCGAACAGACCCGTGTCTGCCACGGATCGGAACAGTTGATCAGCTTTCACCGTGACATCGGCATCCAGCGCGACAGCCTGCCTTACGATATTGATGGCGTGGTGTACAAGGTCAACGACCTGTCGCTGCAGCGGCAACTGGGTTTTGTCACCCGTGAGCCCCGCTGGGCCGTGGCCCACAAATACCCGGCGCAGGAGCAGCTGACCACAGTGCAGGCCATCGACGTGCAGGTCGGCCGCACGGGCAAGCTCACCCCAGTGGCCAAACTGGCGCCCGTGTTTGTGGGCGGCGTCACCGTCACCAATGCCACCCTGCACAACGAGCTTGAGGCCCGCCGCAAAGACGTCCGGGTGGGCGATACGGTCATTGTTCGCCGGGCCGGTGACGTCATCCCAGAGGTGGTGTCGGTGGTGTCGGACAAGCGGGTCGGCGACCCGCCACCCTTCAGCATGCCGACCCATTGTCCTATTTGTGGCAGCGAGGCCGTGCGCGAAGAGGGTGAGGCGGATCACCGCTGCACCGGTGGTCTGTTCTGCTCTGCCCAGCGCAAGCAGGCCATCCTGCACTACGCGCAGCGCCGTGCACTGGACATCGAAGGCTTGGGCGACAAGCTGGTCGAGCAGCTGGTCGATGCCGGCGTGGTCCGCACCCTGCCGGATCTGTACCGCCTGGGACTGACAGCCCTGGCCAGTCTGGAACGCATGGGCGAAAAGTCCGCTGGCAACCTGTTGCAAGCGCTGGACCAATCCCGGCACACCACCTTGCCGCGATTTCTGTTCGGGCTGGGTATCCGACACGTGGGCGAAGCCACTGCGCGCGATCTGGCGCGGCATTTCGGTGGCCTGGACCGGATCATGGCTGCCAGTGTGGACGAGCTGCTGGAAGTGCCGGACGTCGGTCCTGTCGTGGCCCGCAGCATCCGTACCTTCTTTGATCAGGACCACAACCGCGAGGTGGTTGAACAGTTGCGCGCCTGCGGTGTCAGCTGGGAAGAGGGCGCTCCCGCCGAGCGAGCGCCCCAACCTCTCGCCGGCAAGACCTTTGTCCTGACGGGTACCTTTCCCACCCTCCGGCGTGAGCAGGCCAAGGAATTGCTCGAAGCGGCCGGAGCCAAGGTGGCCGGCTCGGTCAGCAAGAAAACCGACTACGTGGTGGCTGGAGAAGACGCCGGCAGCAAGCTGGACAAGGCGCGCGAGCTGGGTGTTGCCGTGATTGACGAGGCCACGATGCAGCGTCTGCTGACCGAGGGTTCTTTCACTTGAACTTGTAGTGGTCCCGGTTGATGACCGCGGCGACGGCGGTGACTTCTTCGGGGAACAGACCCAGGTTCATTTGCGTGTTGCACATCT
>SBFU01000226.1 GCA_006227785.1 Burkholderiales bacterium | reverse complement strand
GAACAGCCGCGCGTGCTCGATCTTCACGCAGCGGTCCATCACCGAGTCCAGCCCGCCCGCGCGCGCGACGGCATCGGCCTCGGCGCTGGCCACGCCGAGCTGTTGCCACAGGCATTTGGCGCCGATGGCCACGGCGCTGGCGGCGATGGGCGGCACGTCCTCGGAGCGGCGAAAGACGTTCACCATGTCCACCGGCCCGGGAATGTCTTCCAGCCGCGCATAGCAGCGCTCGCCCAGGATGCTCTCGTGCTTCGGGTTCACCGGAATGATGCGGTAGCCCTGCTCCTGCATGTACTTCGAGACGAAGTGGCTGGGCCGGTGCCATTCGGGGGAAAGCCCCACCACGGCGATGGTCTTGCAGGCCTGCAGGATGCGGCGCAGTTCAGCGCTGTCGTCGGTGCTCATGGCCGCATGCTACCGTCCGCCGCGGCATGGCATTAGACGTGTGCGCCAACCGTCGCTGGGCAGCCACGCCGCCAGTGGCCGGCAGGCCGCGCCCGGCAGGCACAACTCGTAGTCGGCGGTGTAGGCCGAGCGCGTGAGCCACAGTTCGGCGTGCTCGCGCTGCGCCGGGCGGTAGTGGTACCAGCCGTCGCGCAGCACGGCGTCGGGGCCCGGCTCCATTCCGGCAGCCGAGCCGCGCACGCGCGACATCACGGCGTGCAGCACGGGTTCGGCACCGGGCGCGGCGGCCTGCACCTCGTAGTCTTCCTCCCAGCGCACGCGCTCGATGGAGTGTGTCCAGGCCAGGGTGAAGCGGTCGCCGGGAACGAACACGGCCTGCTGCCCGGGGGCGCCCTGCAGGCTCAGGCAGATGCCCAGGACCAGCAGGGGTGTCGTGCCCATGTGGGGTGGACCCGGGCCCGTTCACTGGGTGGCGAGCGTGGCCCGCTGGCGGCGTGCGCGCCAGCCATGCCAGATCAGGAACAGGGTGATGGCACCGAGGCCGATTTCATCGGTCAAGGGCAGCGCCACCACCAGGAAGCTGGCTGCCACGATGGCACAGATGCGCTCGGCCCAGTTCAGCGGCGCGAACAGGAAACCGATCGCGCCGGCTCCCCACATGCCGATGGCCAGCACCGCCTTGAACACGACGTAAGCGACATCGGTCCAATCACCACCCTGAAGCATGAGGGCAGGGCTGTACACCGCCATGTAGGGGACGATGAAGCCGGCGATGGCCACTCGCAGCGCCTGCATGCTGATCTTCAGACCCTTCTCCCGCGCGATCGGGGCCGCAGCAAAGCAGGCCAGCGCCACCGGCGGTGTCAGGTCGGCCATGATGCCGAAATAGAACACGAACATGTGCGAGACGATCAGCGGCACACCCAGTTCCAGCAACACCGGTGCTGCCAGCGAACTGGTGATGATGTAGTTGGGGATGGTGGGAATGCCCATGCCGAGCACCAGGCAGGTGAGCATGGTCAGGAACAGTGCGAGGAACAGGCTTTCGCGTCCGATGGCGATGATGTGGCCACCCATTTCGGCGGCCACGCCCGTGAGGTTGATGGTGCCAATGATGACCCCCACCAGCGCGCAGGCAATGGCCACCGGCAGGGCGTGGCGGGCGCCGTCCACCAGGGCCCGCACCGCCAGTTGGCGGGTGTCTCCACCGACCCGGCGGATGTAGGTCAGGGCGATCAGCACCAGGGTGATCACGAAGAAGGTGGCCACGCCGAACTGGAGGAAGCCGGCGCACGCGAAACCCAGCAGCACCCAGAACAGTCCCCGCAGCGCCAGGCCCTTGACCCCGGAAATCACCGCGGCACCGAAGATCAGGATGACGGTCAGGCCCAGGCCGACCGTGCCGGAGAAGAGCGGGGTGTAGCCCGAGAACAGCAGGGCGACCAGGCCGGCCAGCGGCAGCAACAGGTACCAGCGCTCTCGCACGGCTGTCCAGGGGTTGGGGCATTCCTCTTTGGGCAGTCCGGTCAGGCCGCGCCGGCCCGCTTCCAGGTGCACCATCCAGAAGGCGGTGACGAAGTACAGGATGGCCGGAATGACGGCGGCCTTCACGATTTCCAGGTAAGGGACGTTGATGGTCTCGGCCATGATGAAGGCCACCGCCCCCATGACCGGTGGCATGATCTGGCCGCCCATGCTGGACGTTGCCTCCACGCCGCCCGCAAAGGCCGGGCTGTAGCCGAAGCGTTTCATCAGCGGAATGGTGAACTGGCCCGTGGTGACCACGTTGGCCACGCCCGAGCCGTTGATGGTGCCCATCAGGCCCGAGGAAATGACCGATACCTTGGCCGGCCCGCCGCGGGTGTGGCCGACCGTGCCCATGGCGAAGTCGTTGAACAGCCGGATCATGCCGGCCTGTTCGAGAAAGGCGCCGAACAGGATGAACAGAAAGATGAAGGTCGAGGACACATAGGTGGGTGTGCCGTAAATGCCCTCGGTGCCGAAACTGAGCTGACCCACGATCTGGTCCAGACCGTAGCCGCGGTGCGCCAGATTGCCCGGCAGATGCTGGCCGAACACCGCATAGGCCAGGAAGATGCCACAGATGACCGGCAGACCCCAGCCCATGACGCGACGAGCGGCTTCGAACACCAGCACCAGCATGATGATGCCGATCACCCAGTCGGCCTGCGTCAGTTCGCCGGCCCGCACGGTCAGGTCGGCTTCGAAGACCCACTGGTAGAGCCCACCCGCAAAACCGGCCAGCCCCAGCAGCCAGCCCAGGGCCTTCCAGAACGCATTGCGCCCATCCATGGGCGGGAACAGCAC
>SBFU01000475.1 GCA_006227785.1 Burkholderiales bacterium | reverse complement strand
TCGGTTGACGACGGCAAGAGCACGTTGATCGGTCGCCTGCTGGTCGACAGCAAGGCGATCGGTTGACGACGGCAAGAGCACGTTGATCGGTCGCCTGCTGGTCGACAGCAAGGCGGTTTTGCAAGACCACCTGGCCGGTGTGCAGCGCCAGGGCGAGACCGATCTCGCCCTGCTGACCGACGGACTTTCATCGGAGCGGGAACAGGGCATCACCATCGATGTGGCCTACCGCTACTTCAGCACCGAAGACCGCAAGTTCATCATCGGGGATGCCCCGGGCCACGAGCAGTACACCCGCAACATGGTGACCGCCGCCTCCGGTGCCGATGCCGCCGTGGTGCTGGTGGACGCCACCAAGCTGCCCTGGCAGGACGCGGACCTGGCCTTGCTGCCACAGACGCGCCGCCATAGCCTCCTGCTGAAGTTGCTGCGGGTGCCCTCGGTCATCTTCGCCGTCAACAAGCTCGATGCGGTATCCGACAGCACACAGGCCTTCCGGCACATTGCGGCAGCGCTGGAGCGCTTCGCCGCCGACGCCGGCCTGGACATCACGGCCACCGTACCGGTGTCGGCCCTCAAGGGCTGGAATGTGGTCGATGCCGCTGCCGAGACCGGCTGGTGCGGCTATGAAGGCCCCACGCTGCTGGACATCCTGGAGCACCTGCCGGTCACGCAGGCCGACCTGGACATGCCGCTGAGCTTTCCGGTGCAGTGGGTCGAAAAACAGAGCGCCTCGTCGGACACCCGCCAGGGCCGACGCGTTTTCTGGGGGCGTGTGGCCACCGGTCAGGCCCACCCGGGCCAGGCGGTGCGCATCCTGCCCAGCGGACAGCAGGCCGTGGTGGCGCAGGTGCTCAACCACGCACGTCAGCCGGGTGATGTCAACGCCAACCACGGCGCGGGTATCGTGCTCGACCGCGAAGTGGACGTGTCTCGTGGCGACTGGCTGTACGCCGACGATGAAGGCCATCAGCTTCAGGGACAGCGCCTGCTGCGCGCCACCGTGGCATGGCTGGACGACGAAGCCCTGGTGCCCGGCCGCGTCTACTGGGCCCTGCACGGCCACCGCTGGGTCAAGGCCAAAGTCCAGCGCATCGTGCACCGGCTCGACATCCACACCCTGCAAGAACAGGACGCCAGCCAGTTGGAGTCCAATGCCATCGGCCATATCGAACTGGCCCTGCAGGAACCCCTGCTCACCCTGCCGTACACCCGTTCGCGCACCCTGGGCGCCCTGGTGCTGGTGGACACCGCCAGCCACCGCACCGCAGGTGCCCTGATGGTGCTCTGAAACCACCTTCGGCCTGACGCCCTCGCCCTGTGCGAGGGCTTTACTTTTGTCAACGCAAGGGCCTTGTCCGGGCGCTATCCTGCCGGCAGCCTAAAATCCGGGGTTTTCCCGAACCCGCCACTCAACACCATGACCCACGTCGTCACCGAAGCCTGCATTCGCTGCAAGTACACCGATTGCGTTGATGTCTGCCCCGTGGACTGCTTCCGCGAAGGCCCCAACTTCCTGACCATCGATCCCGACGAGTGCATCGACTGCGCCGTCTGCATCCCCGAGTGCCCGGTCAGCGCCATCTACGCCGAAGAAGACCTGCCCAAGGACCAGGTGCACATGACGGCCATCAACGCCGAGCTGGCCCGGCTGCCCAACTGGAAGAGCATCACCAAACGCAAGGAAGCGCTGCCCGATGCCGACGACTGGAAGGACCGCACGGGCAAGCTGTCGGAACTGATCCGCTGACGAGCCGCATGGTCGATCCGTCGCCAGCCACGGTCACTGCGACGCCGATCGAGACCGATGCGGTGGTCATCGGCGCCGGGCCGGTGGGGCTGTTCCAGGTCTTTCAGCTGGGCCTGCTGGACATCAGGGCCCATGTCATCGACGCACTGCCCTACCCTGGCGGCCAGCCCGTCGAGCTCTACCCTGACAAGCCCATCTACGACATTCCGGCCATTGCGGTCTGCACTGGCCGGGAGCTGACCGAGTCCCTGCTGAGGCAGATCGCTCCGTTTGATGCCCATTTCCACCTGGGGCAAACCGTCATCGGCATCGAGCGCCAGCAGGACGGGCGCTTTCTGGTGCAGACCAGCCGCCAGACGCAGTTGCTCAGCCGCACGGTGTTCATCGCGGCTGGCGTGGGCGCCTTCGAACCCCGGCGTCTGAAGACGCCAGGGCTTGACGTTTTTGAAGGCCGTCAGCTCTTCTACCACGTGGTCCGGCCCGACGATTTTGCTGACCAGCACCTGGTCATCGTGGGCGGCGACGATGCGGCCGTCCAAAGGGCCATTGAATTCACCCAGGCAGGACCTCACCGCCCCGCCAGTGTCACCCTGGTGCACCGCAGGGACTTGCTGCAGACGCAGGTCGAAGGCATTGAGCGCCTGCGCACCCTTTCAGCCGCCGGCGAGCTCAGCGTCGTGACGGGTCAGATCGAAGGTTTCGACGCCCGCGAAGGGCGCCTTCAACACCTCCACATCGCCGGACCCGATGGCGACACCCAGACCCTGGCGCTGGACCGTCTGCTGGTGCTGCAAGGGCTCTCGCCCAAGCTCGGGCCAATGTCCAACTGGGGCCTGCAACTGGATCGCAAGCAGCTTGTTGTCGACCCCGAAAGCTGTTCGACATCGGTCCCGGGCATCTTTGCCGTCGGCGACGTCAACACCTACCCAGGCAAGAAAAAACTCATTGTCTGCGGCTTTCACGAATGCGTGATGGCGGCCTATGCGGCCGC
>SBFU01000361.1 GCA_006227785.1 Burkholderiales bacterium | reverse complement strand
CGCGCCGGGTAGCTGTCCCAGGCCTGGCAGCCAGGACAGTGCCAGAAATGCTGTCGTGCCTCAAAGCCACAGGCGGCGCAGCGGTAGCGCCGCAGCGGGGCACTGGCCTGTTCCAGGGCGGCCTGAACGGGTTCCTTGGCCACCGGGTCGCTCAAGGGCTCGCCCTTGAGCCAGTGCGCCGCCAGCACCAGCGATTTCTCGCGGGCCAGGTGTCGCAGGTAACGCTGGCGCGCCTGTGACGGGTCGTCTGCCAGCAGTGCCAGTGCTTCGGTGACATCAATGGACGGCGCCCGCTCGTCGAAGCCCTCCAGCAGGCGGATGGCCTGGCTCTGCCGACCACACTGGCGGGCCAGCTCGGCCAAGGGTGCCGCGGCCAGTGGCATGGCCTGTGGCGCATGGGTCGCCAGGCGTGTCAGGGCATCGTAGGCGCCCGTCATGTCGCCAGCCTGCGTTCGAAGCGCCGACAGCGCCATCCAGCCCCGGGCCACCTGCGGCGCGCGCTGCACCGCTTCCTCCAGGTGGGCCCGCGCGGTTGCCGTGTCGCCTGCCCGCTGTGCCTGCTCGGCTTCTTCACACAGATGGTGCGCGATTCGCGACGCAAAGCTGCCTTGTTCCACTTCGTCCAGACGCAAGGCGATGGCCTTGGCCTGCGGCCAGTCGCGGGAGCGTTCGTAGATGGCCAGCAAGGCCAGCAAGGCTTCCCCCTCGAACGCCGAACCCTGCAGTTTCAGCAGGGCGGCCTCGGCCCGGTCCAGCAGGCCGGCCTTCAGAAAATCCAGGGCCAGGGCATGCTGGGCCCGGTCGCGGTCCTTGCGGCCCAGGTCATCGCGCGACAACAGGTGTTCGTGCACCCTGACCGCACGGTCATAGTCTCCGCGGCGGCGGAACAGGTTGCCCAGGGCAAAGTGCAGTTCGGCGGTGTCAGGATCGCCCTGGACCGCCTCAATGAAGGCATCGATGGCTTGGTCCTGCTGCTCGTTGAGCAGGTGATTCAGGCCGCGGAAATAGGCTTTGGGGGCTTGCCGGGACTCAATCCGCCATTGACGCATGTCCAGGCGCGAGGCGATCCAGCCCAGGCCAAAGGCCATGGGCAATCCCCACAGCAGCCAGGTGAAATCAAAGTCCATGGGCGGGCGCCTTTGACGGCTGAGGGGGTTCGATGTCAGGCGCGGAAAGCGGCATCAACGCAGGTGCCTGCGAGGCCTCGGCAGGCGAGGTCACCGCTGGCTGAGGTCTGTCTGGTGCCGTTCTGACGCGGCGCGCACGCCACCACAGTGGCAGCATCACCAGCACGCCCAGTGCCACCCCGAGCAGCAGGGTCAGCAACAGGACCAGCACCATAGGCGCGTTTGAACGGGCACCGAAGAACCAGTGCAGTGTGACGGCTTCCTGGTTATTCAGCGCAAAGGCGAACAGGACGAAAAAAATGGCTGCCTTGAGCAGCCACATCAGGTATCTCAAATCGCGGCCCCCGTGTGGTCCGTCGATTGTAGCGAGGGCTCATGGAGCCGGATGGGCAGGCCAGCCGCTGTGGCTGGCTGGCACATTCACTGGCGCCCGAGAATCTCGGCCGTCTTGGCATCGACCTGCTCGCGCAAGGCCTTGCCGGGCTTGAAGTGGGGCACACGCTTCTCGGGGATCAGTACGCTCTCGCCCGATCGGGGGTTGCGACCGACACGTGGAGCACGGCGGTTGACCGAGAAACTGCCGAAACCACGGATCTCGATGCGGTGTCCCTTGACCAGAGCATCACCCATGGCATCGAGAATGGCCTTGACGGCCACCTCCGCGTCACGGTGCGTGAGCTGGCTGAACCGGGCGGCCAGGGCTTCAACGAGGTCAGAACGGGTCATGGCAATGAATCAGACGGGTTTGCCGCGCCAGCCGGAACAACCGGTGTGAACCGATTGTTCCGTCATGATCCGGCGGGACCGGATCAGTTGTTGCTGTTGTTGTCCAGCTTGGCGCGCAGCAGGGCGCCCAGGCTCGTGGTGCCGGCGTTGCCGGTGTTCTGGGCCAGGCTGGCCATGGCTTCCTGCTGGTCGGCGGCGTCCTTGGCCTTGATCGACAGCTGGATGTTGCGGGTCTTGCGATCCACGTTCACCACCACCGAGGTCACTTCGTCGCCTTCCTTGAGCACGTTGCGGGCATCTTCCACGCGGTCGCGGGAGATTTCCGAGGCGCGCAGGTAGCCGATCACGTCCTCACCCAGATCGATTTCGGCGCCCTTGGCATCCACCGTCTTGACCTTGCCGGTCACCACGGAGCCCTTGTCGTTGACCGACACGAAGGTGCTGAACGGGTCGCCGTCGAGCTGCTTGATACCCAGCGAGATGCGCTCGCGCTCGACGTCGATGGCCAGCACGATGGCTTCGACTTCCTGGCCCTTCTTGAAGTTGCGCACGGCGGACTCGCCCGGCTCGTTCCAGGACAGGTCGGACAGGTGCACCAGGCCATCGATACCGGCAGCCAGGCCGACGAAGACGCCGAAGTCGGTGATCGACTTGATCGGGCCCTTGACGCGGTCGCCGCGTTTGGTGTTCTCGGCGAACTCGTGCCAGGGATTGGCGCGGCACTGCTTCATGCCCAGGGAAATGCGACGCTTGTCTTCATCGATGTCGAGGACCATGACCTCGACCTCATCGCCCAGCGACACCAGCTTGGACGGCGCCACGTTCTTGTTGGTCCAGTCCATTTCGGAGACGTGCACCAGGCCTTCGATGCCCGGCTCAAGTTCCACAAATGCGCCGT
>SBFU01000221.1 GCA_006227785.1 Burkholderiales bacterium | reverse complement strand
GGTCCTCGGATGCATCGTCCGCGATGCACAGCTGCCAGCTGGCCAGCGATTGCGCCTTGACCGATTCGATCGCCTGCTGCAGCAGGGGCAAGGGCGGGCGGTAGGTCGGGATGACGATCGAAATCAGTGGTGCCGTATCGGGTGCAGGGTTTCCGGGGGCCGCCGCGGAATTGCGCGGTCGGGCTTGCCAGGCATGGTAGTCGTTGCGGCCGAAGGTGCCCGAACCCGGCACCGTTTCGGGCAGCGCCTGACCACTGAAACGCAACCACAGGCGGCGCAGGTAGGCGGCGCGATGGTGCCGAAACTGGACCGCAGCTTCGGTCAGCGTGGCATGCCAGCCGCCCTGGGTGGCGACATCGAAGGCGATCCGACTCAAGGTGTGCCGAAGACCCAGGATTCTGAGGATCGGCGTGCGTACCAACGCAGTGAGGCGCCAGCTGGTCGATTCGGTGATGGCATGAAGCTCGTCGCGCGTCTCCTGCAGCTCGGCCTCGGTCCGGGCAAGGCGTGCCAGTGCCTGTTCGAGCAAGGTCTCAGCCTGCTTCAAACGCTCCTGCAGGTCAACGGGCTGGGCACCCTCTGGCGACTCGTTTTCGGCGGAACTGGAGGACACGGGCGTAGGCGTGGGAGGGTGGGCGAGGGCGGATTCCATCGGCCAGGGAACAGGCTAGCGTTCAGCCCTGTGCGTGGTGCTGGAGCAGGCGGACCAGGAGAGTCGACGCTGCCTTTGAAAACCCCGCATTATCGCATTCGGCAGGGCTGGTCGGCGGGGCCTGACCTGTGTGCATCAACCCCTGGCCGCCATCGCGCAGTGGCCGTATCGGTCGTCAGGCGCCCCGCACTTTTGCGCTGCGGCCAGCCCGATACGAACCCAGGGTCAGTGCGGCCATGATCATGGCGGCCAGTGCCATCAGGACGTAGCCGTTGACCATGTGCGGCAGGGCGTGGATCCTGACATGGGTCGAGAACAGCAGTTGCTGATCCGTGCGCTGTCCGTTGAGTGTGGCCTGGGCGTCTGCACTGGTGGCGGCGGTCAGCCAGGCGGTCACGGATCGTCCCGGCTGACCGTCGACGCCGCTGATGGTCAGCAGGGCGGATTTCCCCAGGACATCGGCCAGTCTGAACTCATCGAAACAGACAAACTCCCAGGTGTTGTCATTGATCTTGCGCGCCTGCAGCAGGCGGTTCTGGCTGCGCTCACCGACGCGCAGTGAAACCGAGAACTCGCCCTGGTTGCGGCGGTTCATGTAGTTGGCCATCAGCAGACTGACGCAGAACGGCTGCTTCAGGTCCCGGCCCTGAAGCTCGGTGTTCTTCAACAGCAGCGGTTGCTCGACGACGAATCGGCTCGTGATTTCGCCTGCTGGATGGTGGGGCGGGATCTCACCCGTCGACGCATGGGTCTGCTTGTAGCGATAGGCGGCCACATCCTGGTGGTAGTAGAGGAAAAGGATGAAGCCGAACAGCAGGCTCATGGCCAGCCATTGCACCATCGGGCTGTGCTGCCATCTCATATGCGCACCTGTTCGAAGAAGGGGATCAGCTGGATCACATAGGTGTGGAACAGAGACCACAGCATGCCCAGCGCCATCCAGAGCAGCAACACCACCGGCACTCGCAACTTTTCGAGCACCAGCCCGATCGACATGATCAGCAAGGGGAGGAACGGATAGAAATACCGACCTTGCACGCCCCGCAGCTCGGCGATCAGGATGTACGCCTTGTTCGATTGGTAGATGATGAGGACGCCATAGCAGAAAAACAGGCCCATGCCGTAGTACATGAGGCGCCGCCTGGGCTCATCGTCAAAGATGGCAATGCCGGCGCCCACGAAGGTGATCAGCGAAGCGGAAAGAAACACCGGGTTGAGCAACCAGGCGATCTCACCTTCCCGGTGCACGTTGAGCAAAGACCAGACAAACAGCCCTGCACCGATGGCGGCCGTGGCAAGAAGCACGATGCTGCGGACGGGGCCCGGCTGTACGTGGGAGGCGATGAACGACTGCACCGAGCCGGGTGACTCCCAGCGGGTGCGGACGCTGTATTGCCTCAGGTGGTGCCAGACCGTGTAGCACAGGAACAGCGCGGCCATGACAGCCAGCGACCAGAGCACAAACACAAAACCGTGGTGCGCGACCCGTGTGCTCTTGACCCCCACGCACTGGGAGAGCGTCTCCGGCGTCTGGCAATAGCCGGCAAAACCGATCAGACCGTAGGAATGGGTGGCCATCCAGTCGAAGAAGGGTTGCGCCTTCAGATAGTCCACCATGGTGTAGTTCAGCATCAGTGGGAAGTTGTTCACCACGTAGATGGCCATCGGGTTGCCATGGAGGTAGACGTTGCGCAGCGCCCACCAGGCGGGCAGGGCCAGCGCCACGGCGGACAGGCCCACCAGGTGCTTGAGCCATTTCCCGGGCGGTTGCCGCATTTCCACCACGAGGATGAACAGCAGGCCGAGAATCAGGGGCCAGGCTGTCATCTTGGTTCCACCAGCCAGCCCGAGCAGGACAGCGCAGGTGTAGGCCGCCCGGATCTCCTGGTGCATGACAAAGCGCGCCAGCCACCGGGTCGCCATGGCGCAGAGCATGAACAGAAAGATGTCGTTGGTGATGCCCGAAGCCAGGTGGCTGATCATGGGCACAAAACTGACGCTGGAGGCCAGAAGCAGCGCCCGGGCTGGATGCACGCCGACGTCGCGCAGGGTACCAAACAGGGTCAGCACCAGCAGGCCCAGCGACAAGGCCGAAACGGCACGTG
>SBFU01000399.1 GCA_006227785.1 Burkholderiales bacterium | reverse complement strand
CCCTGGGTCGGCAGCCCCGACTGCGGTGCCGCCACCTGGCGCAGCGATGCGCCGGACCGCGTGGATTGCCACCGGCATGCCCGGCACCGTTACTGGCACCACCCGGGCAAGGCGGAGCCGCTCCGGTTGACGGGACCAACCCCATCTGGCGGCTTGCCCCACTGACCTTGACGGCCGGTGATTCCGGCGCTGTCGCCCTGGGTTTCGCTCCGCTGGCCCGGTCCTTGCTATGCTGTGGTCAGGAGAAAAACGATCATGACCCGACCGATGTTTGACGAGATGAACGCCTCCGACGGGGAGGTGCGGGCCCATTACGAGAACTATGCCCGCTGGCTGGCCGAGCAACCCCCCGAGGTGATGGCGGCCAGGCGCGAAGAGGCGGAAATGATCTTCCGGCGTGTCGGCATCACTTTTGCCGTCTACGGTGCCAAGGACGAGGACGGCTCCGGCACCGAACGGCTGATCCCGTTCGACCTGATCCCCCGCATCATCCCCGCCGCCGAATGGGACCGCATGGAGGAGGGGCTGGTCCAGCGGGTCACCGCGCTCAACCGCTTCATCCACGACGTCTACCATGACCAGGAGATCATCAAGGCCGGCATCATCCCGTCGGACCAGATTTTCCAGAACGCCCAGTTCCGCCCGGAAATGATGGGTGTGGACGTGCCCTGCGGGGTGTACTCGCACATCGCCGGCATCGACATCGTGCGTGCGCCCGACAGCAACGGGGTGGGCGAGTACTTCGTGCTGGAGGACAACCTGCGGGTGCCCAGTGGAGTCAGCTACATGCTGGAAGACCGCAAGATGATGATGCGGCTGTTTCCGGACCTGTTCAGCGAGAACCGGGTGGCGCCGGTGGCCCATTACCCCGACCTCCTGCTGGAAACCCTGCGCGCCGTCAGCCCGGCCACCACCGCCGAACCCACCGTGGTGGTGCTCACGCCCGGCATGTACAACAGTGCCTACTTCGAGCACGCCTTCCTGGCCCAGCAGATGGGCGTGGAGCTGGTGGAAGGCCAGGACCTGTTCGTCAAGGACAACTTTGTCTACATGCGCACCACCAAAGGGCCCAAACGCGTGGACGTGATCTACCGTCGCGTGGACGACGATTTCCTGGATCCGCTGGTGTTCCGGCCCGACTCCACGCTGGGCTGCGCCGGCCTGCTGGGTGTCTACCGCAGCGGCAATGTGGCCATCTGCAATTCTGTCGGTACCGGTGTGGCGGACGACAAGTCGATTTACCCCTACGTGCCCAAGATGATCGACTTCTACCTGGGGCAGAAGCCGATCCTCAGCAACGTCCCGACCTTCATGGGCCGCGACCCCGAGGACCTGAAATACATTCTGGCCAACCTCAAGGACCTGGTGGTCAAGGAGGTGCATGGCGCCGGTGGTTACGGCATGCTGGTCGGTCCGGCATCGACGGCTCAGGAGATCGAGGATTTCCGCAAGGCCGTGCTGGCGAGACCCGACGGCTACATTGCCCAGCCCACGCTGAGCCTGTCCACCTGCCCGACCTTTGTGGACAGCGGTATTGCGCCGCGCCACATCGACCTGCGGCCCTTCGTGCTCAGCGGCACCGAGGTGCAGATGGTGCCCGGCGGTCTAACCCGCGTGGCGCTCAAGGAAGGCTCCCTGGTGGTCAACTCGTCACAGGGCGGCGGCACCAAGGACACCTGGATCCTCGAATAACCCCTGCGCCGCAGGAGCCGGAATGTCCCCCCGAGCCGCTTCACGCCCATCCCCCAAGGGGACGGCACCCGCCGCCCGGCCAGTCCGGTGCTGTGGAGCCCCTGAAAAAAACCTTCCCTCGCGCCGCCTTCGTGGCGCGCCTTGCTGGAGTCACTGACATGCTTTCGCGTACCGCCGACCACCTGTTCTGGATGTCCCGCTACACCGAGCGGGCCGAAAACACCGCGCGCATGCTCGATGTGAATTACCAGACCGCGCTGCTGCCGCAGTCGGCTGCCGTGGCCCAGGTGGGCTGGGAGGGCCTGCTGTCCATCAGCGAGCTGCTGCCAGCCTACCGCTCGCGCTATGGCGACGGCGCCTTCGTTCAGCGCAACGTCCTCGATTTCATGGTGCGCGACGAAAACAACCCGTCCAGCATCGTCTCCTGCCTGCGGGCAGCCCGGGAGAACGCGCGTGCGGTTCGCGGCACCCTGACGACCGAGTTCTGGGAGACCCAGAACGCCACCTGGCTCAAGCTGATGGGCTACCTCAAAACGCGCGACTTCGAGCGCGACCCGGGTGCGTTCTTCGAATGGGTCAAGCACCGCTCCCACCTGTCACGGGGCGTGGCCATCGGAACCATGCTGCAGGACGAGGCCTTCCACTTCTACCGCATGGGCACCTTCCTGGAGCGTGCCGACAACACCGCGCGCCTGCTGGACGTGAAGTTTCACGCGGTGCAGAGCGACTTTTTCGGTGCCGCCAGCGAACTCGACCAAGAATACGACTTCTACCACTGGAGTGCCATCCTGCGCTCGGTCTCGGCCTTCGAGGTCTACCGCAAGGTCTACCGTGACGTCATCACCCCTGAACGGGTGGCCGAACTGTTGATCCTGCGTGCCGACATGCCGCGCAGCCTGGCCGCCAGCCTCAACGAGGTGGTGAACAACCTCAGTGTGGTGGCCAACGACCACTCGCAGGAGACGCTGCGCCGGGCCGGCAAGCTGCGGGCCGATCTGCAGTTCGCCCGCATCGACGAGATCCTGGCCACCGGCCTGCACGCGTACCTGACCCAGTTCCTGGACCGGGTCAACGAATTGGGTGGGCGTATCAGCCAGGATTTCCTGGTGCCGTCGGTGCACTGATCGCCCCTCGCACGTGGAGGGCACAATCCGGGTTTCGACCTGGCGATTGTCCGGTCCACCTGCCAATGAGACTGTCTGTCCGCCACACCACCCGCTACACCTATTCCGAACCGCTGCTGTATTCGGTGCAGACCCTGCACCTGTGGCCGGTCAGCGGTCAGCTGCAGGCGGTCGAGCACTGGGAGGTCAAGACCCCTGCGACCTTGCATGCCCAGCCCGATGGCCAGGGCAACCGGGTACACAGTTACAGCCTGGTGGCCCGCGCCGAGCAGGGCGTGCGCGAGCAGGTGATCACGGCGCGGGGTGTGGTGTCGACCCATGGACAGGCCGAGCTGTCGGACGTCGGCCGCACGCCCCCGCCCGCGTTTTACTTGCGCTCGACCGCCCTGGCCGAACCGCACCCTCGCATGGCGGCCTGGGCCAGGGCCACCGTGCCCGGGCTGGCGCCGAGCCTGGAGGCCGGAGAAGCCCCCTCCGTGGCGCTGCTGCTGGCGCTGACCGCGGCGGTGGCCGACAAGGTGGCTTATCGAAAAGGCAGCACCAGCGTCGAGACCACCGCGCTGGAAGCCTTCGACTGGGAGCTGGGCGTGTGTCAGGACCAGGCCCACGTGATGGTGGCCGTGTGCCGCAGCATCGGCTGGCCGGCTCGCTATGTCAGTGGCTATTTCTACGCTGCCAACGAACCCGAGCTGGCCAGCCACGCCTGGGTTGATGTGTGCATCGATGCGGGCGAGCGCCGCTGGCTCAGCCTGGATGTGACCCACCGTTGTCTCACCGACGAGCGCCACATCCGCGTGGCCGCCGCCACCGACTATGCGGCCTGCCTGCCGGTGAAGGGCTTGCGTCGCGGTGGTGGGCAGGAGCAGCTGTCGGTCGACATCTGCATCGAGCCCCTGGGCGATTGAAGACCACCCGCCGGTGGCTCAGCGCTCGGCCGTGCGGCTGGCCATCATCGCCTGGATGGTCTCGCCCAGTTCGATGACCGCCAGCGCGTAGTAGCTGCTCCAGTTGTAGCGCGTCACCACGTAGAAGTTCTGCGTGCCGGCCACGTAGCTGCGAGGAGCATCCCCGTTTTCCAGCTCGACCAGGGCCAGGGGGCCCGCGTGTTGACGCCCATCGGCGGACAACTGCACCCCCAGCGATTCCATGGCGGCGGCCTCAAAGCTTGGCAGGATGTCGGGTGCCAGCAGGGTGGGCAGGTCCAGGCGCGTGCGCTCGAGCTGCACCGGGTAGTGGGTGGGCATGCCGGTTTGCCAGCCGAAGGCCTTGAAGTAGTTGGCGACCGACCCGATCACGTCGGCCTGGCTGTCGAACAGGTCAACACGGCCATCGCCGTCGAAGTCGACCGCATAGCGCAGCCAGCTGCTGGGCATGAACTGTGGCCAGCCCATGGCGCCGGCGTAGCTGCCCCGCAGCGAGGCCGGGTTGCGGCCCGTCTCCCGTGCCAGCTCCAGCAGGTGTTCAAGCTCGGCGCGGAAGAACCCGCGCCGGGTCTCGGCGCGCGGGTGGGCCGACGGAAAGTCGAAGGCCAGCGTGGCCAGTGCGTCCAGCACCCGGAATTGCCCCAGGTGCTGACCGTAGAGGGTCTCCACGCCGATCACACCGACGATCAGGGTGGCCGGCACGCCAAACTCGGCCTCGGCCCGTGCCAGTGTGTCCCGGTTTGCCTGCCAGTAGCTCAGGCCCGCCTGCAGGCGGCGCGGCTCGATGAAACGGGCGCGGTAGGCGGCCCAGTTCTTCGGGGTGCCAGCCGGCGCTGGCGAAACCAGCCGGACCACCGTCGGCAAGTGCCTGGCCTGGCCGATCTGCTCGCGCACCCAGGCTGGGTCCCAGCCCCGCCGCTGTGCCAGTTCCTGTGCAAAGGCCATGGCGGCCGCGTGCTGGTCGTAGCGTTGCTCTCCGATGGTCGCCGGGCGTTGTTTGGCCGCCGACGTGTTGGCCAGCAGCGGCGGGTGCGCCAGCACCAGCGACAACGCCAGTCCCGTGACGGCATGCAGGAGGGCGGACGGTTTGCTCAGCATCAACGTGATTCCTTGGGTGGCCATGGCAGTCGCTTGAATTCCTCTCGCAGTGTAGCCAGCGGCTCTGCGGACTCCCGACCGTAGCGCCAGCTCTCCAGTCGCAGCAACCATTGCGTCGTGGCCTGGCTGAACGGACCGTCACCGAAATGCCGTCGCGTCCGCTCGGCCAGTGCGCGCGGGGGCAGGTGCCCGACATCCGGCAGCCCATGGCGCATCAGCTGCCGACGCGCCCGGTCCAGCAGGCGCAGCCACGGGTCGTGCTGCTGGCGTTCCCACAGTTGCCAGGCCGCAGCCCCCAGGCTGGCCAGCACCACCACAGCCAGCAAGGCATACAGCAGGTCGGTCCACTGGGGAGACGACCAGCCCAGGCGCTGCAGCAGGTCCAGCTGGCGGCCCTGCGTGTAGTTGAGGACCCATTGGTTCCAGCTGTTGTTGACGGCCTCCCAGACGGCCCGCACCTGGGCCAGCAGCGTCGGATCGAGCGCACCCACCAGGCCGGCCAGCGCCCCCGGCGCCGGGCGAAGGCGGTCCAGCGAGCCGATGCGCCATTGCGCCACCGCGGCCGTCGGGTCGACCCTGACCCAGCCTTCGCCGCGCAACCAGACCTCGGCCCAGGCATGGGCATCCCGCTGGCGCACCACCCAGTAGCCATCTACCGCATTGACTTCGCCGCCCTGGTAACCCGTGACCACGCGGGCCGGAATGTCCATCGCGCGCATCAGGATCACGAAACTCGAGGCGATGTGCTCGCAGAAACCTTCGCGCCGGTCGAACCAGAACTCGTCGGCCGCATGTTGTCCGAACACGCCAGGCTCCAGGGTGTAGGCGTAGCCCCCGGTGCGCAGCCGCTCGATGACGGCGGCAAGAACCGCCGGCGCTGCCTCCGGGCCGGCCCCATGCACACGGCGGATCTCCTGCGCCAGCGCCAGGGTGCGTGGATTGAAACCCGGCGGCAACTCCAGATAGTCCTGCAAACCGAGCATCGGCTCACGCGGACCGTGGCGGAACTGAACATGGCTCTGCGCCCGGTAGCGCAGCAGCTCGTTGACCGGGCGCTGCGTCACCCACTGCAGGTCACGCGTCATGCGCGGTTGCAGGGCCGGCAGGTCGGGCGCCTGCCGGGTGGCTTCCAGCAGGAACAGCCAGGGCCTGCGCTGGGGCTCCAGCGTGACCTCATAGCTCACCGCAGGCCCTTGCAGCTCCAGATCAACCGGCAGTGCCATGGCGGGCGGGAAACCCGAGCGCTGGGGACGCCAGCGCACCCCGTCGAAGTCACCCAGCACCGGACCCCGGAAATACATGGCCCCCTGTGGTGGCACGTCTCCGTCGAACCGGATCCGGAAGGCAATTTCGTCGTTGAGCACCAGCTCGGCAATCTCGCCCACCCGCATCTCTTCCGACAGGCCGCTGCGGCCGCGTGGATCTTCTCCTGGAACGCCCCAAAGTGGTGCCATGCGCGGAAACAGCAGGAACAGCACCACCATGACCGGCAGTCCGAGGGCCGCCATGCCGGCGGCAATGCCAGCCGACCGCCGCAGCGGTGGCCGCCCCACCGGCATGTGGGCATTGACCAGTGCGGTCAGCAGGCCCAGCAGGGCCAGCAGGATGCCGACGGCGGTGAGCAGCGACTGCGAATAGAAAAAATGCGTCAGCAGCGTGAAGAAGGCCAGGAAGAAGATCACGAAGGCATCGCGCCGTGCCCGCATCTCCAGGGTCTTGAGCGCCAGCAGCACCACAATCAGGGTGACGCCGGCATCGCGCCCCAAGATGGTGCTGTGGGTGACCCAGGTCGCGCCCAAGGTCAGGGCCAGCAGCACCAACCTGGGCATCCAGCCTGGCAGCGGGGCACCGCGCCAGGTCAGTCCGGTGCGCCACAGCAGGATGCCGAACGCCAGGATGGCGCACCAGACCGGTATGTGCCCCAGCTGCATGAGCACCACCCAGGCAATGACAGCCAGCAGGAACAGCGTGTCGCGTGCTTCCCGGGGCAGATGGGTGAGGCGGTCGGCCAGCGAGGTCAGCACAGCGCCATCGCCTCCAGGCAGCGGGTCCGGTGGGCCGGACCCTGGTCGGGGGCGATCTCGATGCCGGGCAGGCGCAGGCCGTACTCCAGACCCAGCCGGTCGGCCAGCAACACCCAGGCGCACAGCCGTGACAGGCGCGACTCCAGGTCTGGTGCACCACAGCGGGCGTGGTCCAGCCAGAGCAGCTGGCGCTGGCTGACCAGCAGGTCGAGACTGACCAGATCGTCCCGTCCCGCGGCAAAGGATTGGGCGGCCTTGCGCCAGACCACGGTGCGCAACGGATCGCCGCGACGATAAGCCCGCACGCCATCGAACTCTCCCGAGCTGTGGCTGTGCGCGGCGCCGCCGTGGCCCGGCGTGGCTTCACCCGCAGGCAGGGGTGGCGGGTGCCGTTCGACCGCCGGGTAGACCAACACATCGGAGACGGGGCTCCACAGCGACCAGACCCGGAAGGTGCCCAGAGGAAACAGGGTCTGGGCGCGCAGCGTCGGCAGCGACTGCCGGCCCCGCTTCGGCGCCAGCCAGCCCAGCTGCAGCGTGGCATCACCCTGGGCCGGCACGTCGGTCCAGGCCGGCAGACCCGCCGACGGGCCATCGATGGCCATGGCAATGCCGTGACGGGTCTGCCGGCCCGGGTTGCTCAACCGGACCTCCAGCGCCACCGCCTGACCGACGTGTACTGGAGCTGGCGGGTTCAGGTGCAGCGTCAGGCCCCGCAGGTTGCCATGGCAGCGGTGCATGCCGACCAGCGCGCTGCCGGCAATCAGAAAGGTCAGCAGGTAGCCCAGGTTGAGCTGGTAGTTGATGCTGCCCACCAGCAGCAGCAGCAGGGTCAGCACCAGCATGAGGCCGGCCCGGGTCGGCAGGATGTAGAGGTTGCGGTGCGTCAGCGCCAGTGTGTCGCGGCGCGGCTGGCGGTTTAGCCACCAGCGGCGCCAGCGTTGGCGGATGTAGCCTGTGCCCAGGGTCAGCATGGGATTGGGATACGCCAACGGGCCCCAGGGTTCACGGCAGCGGTGTGGCTTCGATCAGGGCCTGAAGCTGCGCGGCAGCGCCCCGGCCCGACTGGCCCAGCGGCACCAGGC
>SBFU01000195.1 GCA_006227785.1 Burkholderiales bacterium | reverse complement strand
ATGTCGATCCGGTTGCGGTGGGCCACGGCCACGGCCGCCCGCAGAAAGGTGGCGTTGACCAGCTGGATGTAGGTGTTGGTGCCCTGACGTGGGTCGCCCAGCAGCTGATTGACCATTTCGTAGTCGCCAGCGTAACCCAGCGGCTTGACGAAGGTCCGGTACACAAATGGGGCCCGCAGCACCAGTGGGTGCAGGGCCGCCTGGGCATAGGATCGGTGCAGCTGGGCGACCTCATCCGAAATGGTCGAGGCTTCCTCCTCGATCCGCATCAGGAACTGCTTGCCCTTGACCATCAGCGGCTCGGCAATGGCCCAGAACACCTCGTTGGTCAGGCCGCCTTCCTCGTTGCGCGGCAGGCTTTCCATCATGTCGATCTGGTCGATCCAGCGGGACGTTTCGGCCAGGAAGGCCCGAAACTCGCTGATGGCCACCTGGTAGCTCTGCCGGATCTGGAACCGGTCTTCCCAGTCGGCCACAAAGCGGGCGGCCTCCTGTGCCACCTGTTTCGGGTCGCCGTGGGTGACGATCAGGTCGCTCCACTCGTCGGTCAGCACCACCGACACCACGGCCATCAGCCCGGTGTTGAGCAGACTGACCACCATGGCGCGGCCGCGGTAGATGGCGCGTTCGCCGGTGCGAATGGTCAGCTCATCCAGCACCTCGCTGACCTGGACGATGGAGTAAGGGTTGTAGACCTCCATCACCAGTGAGTGCCGCTGCAGGCTGGTGATGGTGCCACGGGCCGACTCGCCCTGGCTGTTGCGGAAGGTCACGACGGGTTCGAACGGACGCTGGAGTTGCACGATGTTCTGGGGGTGGGCAACGGGACAGTTTCTCACCGCGCCCCGTGGTCGGATGTCAGCTCGCAGTGTAGTCACCCGCGGGCCGTTCGCACAGCAGGCCGCGCAAGAAAAAAGCCCCTCGCCATCGTCGAGGGGCCAGAGTTGCGGAAAGACCGCAGCAACAGCTCAGGTGAGCAAAGCCGTCACGCGCCGCACATAGCTGGCAGGGTCATCGGGCAGGCCGCCCTCGGC
The DNA here is from genome assembly GCA_006227785.1 of Burkholderiales bacterium. GTDB lineage: Bacteria > Pseudomonadota > Gammaproteobacteria > Burkholderiales > Burkholderiaceae_C > Hydrogenophaga. Next base: position 1,728 of record SBFU01000195.1, on the reverse strand, counting down.
CAGCAGCGCCTGGTCGAACAGGATGTGCGCCAGGTCATCGAAGTGAGCACTCCCCTCAAGCTTGCGCACCAGGGCGTGTTCGGCGTTGACCTCCAGGATGGGCTTGACCTCGGGCGCTTTCTGGCCGGCCGACTTCAGCAGGCGCGCCAGTTGGGTCGAGTACTCGCCGTCCTCGACCACCAGACAGGCGGGAGAATCCACCAGCCGGGTGGTCACGCGCACGTCCTTGGCCTTGTCCTTGAGGCTTTCCTTGAGTCTGTCCAGCACTGGCTTGAAGGCTTCCGCTGCCTGCTCGGCCGCCTTCTTCTCTTCCTCGTCCTGCAGTTTGCCCAGATCCACCGCGCCCTTGGCCACGCTTTGCAGCGGGGTGCCGTCAAACTCGTGCAGGAAGGACAGGGCCCACTCGTCGACCCGGTCGGTCATCAGCAGCACCTCGATGCCCTTCTTGCGGAACACCTCCAGCTGCGGGCTGTTCTGCGCCGCCGCCAGGCTGTCGGCGGTGATGTAGTAGATGGCCTCCTGGCCCTCCTTCATGCGGGCCTTGTAATCGGCGAAGCCCACGCCAACGCTGTCGCTCTGGGTCGAGGCAAAGCGCAACAGCTTCGCGATCTTCTCGCGGTTGGCGAAGTCCTCCCCGAGACCTTCCTTCAGGACGGCCCCGAACTCGGCATAGAAGGCACTGTACTTGCCGGCCTGGGCCTTGTCTTCCTCGCTGACCACGTCGGTCACGCCATCGGCACCCTCGGCGACCACGGGCGCCTTGTCCTTCTTGGCCAGGTCCTCCAGCATGGCCAGCACGCGACGGGTGTTGCCCTCGCGGATGGCCTTGACGTCGCGGCTTTCCTGCAGCAGCTCGCGGCTGACGTTCAGCGGCAGGTCGGCCGAATCGACCACGCCCTTGACCCAGCGCAGGTACGAAGGCATCAGGGCCTCGGCCTCATCCATGATGAACACGCGCTTGACGTACAGCTTGACGCCGGCCTTCTTGTCGCGGTTGAACAGGTCCATGGGCGCCTTGGCCGGGATGTACAGCAGCTGGGTGTACTCGGTGCTGCCTTCCACCCGGTTGTGGCTCCAGGCCAGCGGGGCTTCCTGGTCGTAGCTGATGGCCTTGTAGAAGTCGGCGTACTGCTCGTCGCTGATGTCCTTCCTGGGCCGGGTCCAGAGGGCCGAGGCCGAGTTCACGGCCTCCCATTCGTCCTTCTGCACGTACTCGCTCTTCTCGCTGTCCCACTCTTCCTTCTGCATCAGGATGGGCAGGCTGATGTGGTCGGAGTACTTGGCGATGACCTGCTTGAGCTTCCAGTGGCTCAGGTACTCGGTGGCGTCCTCGCGCAGGTGCAGGATCACGCTGGTGCCGCGCGCGGCGCGCTCGATGGTCTCGACCTCGAAGTCGCCGGTGCCAGCGCTGGCCCAGCGCACGCCTTCGGCAGCCGGCAGCCCGGCGCGGCGGCTCTCGACCACGATGCGGTCGGACACGATGAAGCCGGAGTAGAAACCGACGCCGAACTGGCCGATCAGCTGGGCGTCCTTTTTCTGATCACCGCTCAGGCGGCTCATGAAGTCCTTGGTGCCGCTCTTGGCAATGGTGCCCAGGTGTTCCACCGCCTCGGCCTGGCTCATGCCGATGCCGTTGTCGGTGATGGTCAGTGTGCGGGCCTCCTTGTCGAAGGCGACGCGCACCTCCAGGTTGGGGGCATCCTCGTACAGGCCAGGCTGGTCCAAGGC
>SBFU01000031.1 GCA_006227785.1 Burkholderiales bacterium | reverse complement strand
ATCGGCGTCATGCCCGGCCATGCGCTGCTGGGTGCGCAGTTCACCGCCACCAGCATGATCGGCATGATCGCCCTGGCCGGCATCATCGTGCGCAACTCCATCCTGCTGGTCGACTTCATCGAGCTGGAGACCGCCCGTGGCCTGCCCTTTGCCGACGCCGTGGTGCAGTCGGCCGCGGTGCGCGCCCAGCCGATCGCGCTGACCGGCATCGCCGCCATGATGGGCGCCTTCTTCATCCTCGATGACCCCATCTTCAATGGCCTGGCCATCTCGCTGATCTTCGGCATCGCCGTCTCCACGATGCTGACGCTGGTGGTCATTCCGGTCCTGTACTACGCGCTGTACCGCCAGCGCCATGCCGTTCAAGGCGTGGCGGTCTGACGAGCCCCTGTTGCCTGTTTCCGTCCTGTCCCGTCCTGTTCTCAAGGAGTTTGAAATGACCGTAGAACGTTACATCCGTGTGATCGCTGGCCTGTTCATCATGATCTCGCTGGCCCTGGGCGTTGAAGCCAGCCCGCTGTTCGTGAGCCCCTGGTTCCTGGCTTTCACCGCCTTCGTCGGCCTGAACCTGTTCCAGTTCGGCTTCACCAACTTCTGCCCGCTGGCGCTGATCCTCAAGGCGCTGGGTGTGCCCGAGAGCAAAATCGCCTGCGGGACAAGGTAAGCCCCTTGCGCCGTTTTGCGGCTTCCTCCCCTGCAAGGGGGGACCACGCCTGTGGCCTGGCAAAGCCAGTTCCGCGGCGTGTGCCGGATCAGGGCGTTTCAGCCCTGCCATGCCAGTCCTTTCGGAAAGCGCCATGTCGTCACCCACACCCCTGAAGTTCCTCATGCCCGGCTGGTTCGCCACCGTCATGGGGCTGGCCGGCCTGACGCTGGCCTGGAACGCCGCCCAGGGCCTGCTGGGTGACATGGCCGGCGCCTTGTCCCTGGTCATGGGCGCGGTCGCGTTCGGTGTGTTCGCCGTGCTGGCGGTGGCGTCGCTGTTGCGCTGGCAGCGCCATACCGCCGCGCTGGAAGAAGATCTGAAACATCCGGTGCGCCACGCCTTTGTCGCGGCCGTGCCGGTGTCGATGCTGCTGCTGGCCACCGTGGGTGTTGCCCTCGGTGGAGCCAACGGCCCCCTGGTGCTCTTGTGGCAAACCCTGTGGTGGGCCGGCAGTCTGGCACAACTGTGGGCCACCGTCTGGGTGCTGGGGCGCTGGCTGTCGCCGGCCGCCGCCGCGCCGGCCGGGCAGGGCCCGGCCACGCTCTGGCCCTCGGTGACGCCGGTGCTGCTGATTCCGGTGGTGGGCAACGTGGTGGTGCCGCTGGCCGGCCTGCCGCTGGGTCACGGCCTGTGGTCGGCGGCCCAGTTCGGCATCGGGGCCTTCCTCTGGCCCATCGTGGTGGCCCTGCTGCTGGCGCGCCGCATCGCCCACAGCCCGCTGCCCGAGCGGCTGCTGCCGGCCTGGTTCATCACGGTCGCGCCGCCGGCTGTCATCGGCCTGGTGATGCTGCAGATGCAGTCCTCACCCGCGCTGGTGCTGGGCCTGTGGGGTGTGGCCGTCTTCTTTCTGCTGTGGCTGCTGCCGCTGGTGCGCCGCATCGCCGTGCAGCCTTTCAGTGTGGCTTTCTGGGGCCTGTCCTTTCCGCTGGCGGCCCTGACCACCCTCACCCTGCGCCTGGCCGACCCGGCGCTGGGCATGCCGGTGCCGACCACGCTGGCGGTGCTGCTGCTGGCCATGACGTCCATCGTCGTCCTCTGGCTGTGTTTCGCCACCGTGCGCGGCCTGCGCGACGGCAGCCTGCTGGCGCCCGAGCCGGTGGCGGCGATACAGCCGGCCTGAACGCCCGGCCAAGGAATCCCGATGGACCCAACCACCCAACCCCTGCCCGAAGCCCGCAAGGCCGAGCTGCTCAACCGCCTGCGCCGCGCCGAGGGGCAGGTGCGCGGACTGCAGAAGCTGCTTGAAGAGGGCGCCGACTGCGCCAAGATCGCCCAGCAACTGCTGGCCACCCGCCACGCGCTGGACAGCACCTATGTGCGACTGAACCTGAGCGTGGCCGAACAGGAATTCGCCCGCGAGCACCCGGCGGCCGAGGCAGCGGCGGTTGGCCAGGTGCTCGACCGCCTGCAGGCCCGGCTCGGACGGGCACGCTGACCTTCACGGCAGAAGCCTTCTGTAACCCCGGGGCTTGGGGGCCTTTGGTATCCTGTGCCCCGTCTTTTCTGAACACAGGCCCCCATCCATGAAAACCCTCGCCGCCCTGACCGTCCTCCTGACCCTTGCTGCCTGCGCGTCCTCGCCCAAGCCGTTCTGGGCCAAGCCCAACGTCAGCGCCGACGACACCTACACCGAGTTGTCCGAGTGCCGCTACCAGGTCGGCCTGGCCAAGATCGGCAAGTCCGACCGCGAGATGATGGTGGCCCACTGCATGCGCGGCAAAGGCTTCCGCCTGCTGGCCAACCAGTCCGAGTGATGCCCGCGCGCCGGTGGCGGCGCGCCCATGCCCGACCAGCCTGAGGCCATCGGGCGACTTTTTCAGGCCCCAGCGGCCGATCCGTCGTGGACCCTCTGTTCTCTGCCCTGCTGCTGGCAGCGGCTGCCTTTGGCGCTGGCGTGCTCAACGCCGTGGCCGGGGGCGGCAGCTTCCTGACCTTTCCTGCACTGGTGTTCACCGGTGTGCCGCCCATTGTGGCCAACGCCACCAGCGCCCTGGCCGTGAGCCCTGGCTATCTGGGCAGCACCCTGGGCTTCAGACCCGAACTGCGGGCCCTGCCCATG
>SBFU01000281.1 GCA_006227785.1 Burkholderiales bacterium | reverse complement strand
GCATCGGCAGCGGCCAGCTCACACCGGCCATCGAACAGCGACTGATCGGTCTGGCGGAAGGCGTCCGCACCACCATCGAACTGGCGCCCGGCGAGGCCTTTGGCGAACGCCAGGCCGACATGGTCCAGTGGGTCGCGCGCAAGCTGCTGAGCGAGCTGGGCGATCCGCACGAGCAGTACGCGGTGGGTGACGTGGTCCAGTTCCCGACCCCCGATGGGCTGGGCAGTTATGCCGGTGCGGTGCGCGAGGTCCGCGGCGACGGGGCCGTTCTGTTCGACTTCAACCATCCGCTGGCGGGTCAGTCGGTGAAATTCGAAGTCCAGCTCATTGGAGTTCTCTGATGTCAGAAGTCCTGTTGGCCGAGCCCCGCGGTTTCTGCGCCGGCGTCGACCGAGCGATCGAGATCGTCGAGCGCGCCCTGACCAAGTTCGGCCGGCCGATCTACGTGCGTCATGAGATCGTGCACAACACCTATGTGGTCAACGACCTGAAGAACAAAGGTGCCATCTTCATCGAAGAGCTGGAAGAGGTTCCGCCGGGCGCCACCCTGGTGTTCTCCGCCCATGGGGTGAGCAAGGCGGTCCAGGAGGAAGCCGAGCGCAGGGGCTTTCGCATCTTCGATGCCACCTGCCCGCTGGTGACCAAGGTGCACGTCGAGGTGGCCAAGCTGTTCAAGGAGGGCTACGAGTTCCTCATGATCGGCCACAAGGGCCACCCGGAGGTGGAAGGCACCATGGGCCAGCTCAGCGAAGGCATCCATCTGGTCGAGGACATCGACGACGTGGCCCGGGTGCAGCCCAGGCAGACCGAGCTGCTGGCCGTGGTGACCCAGACCACGCTGAGCGTGGACGACACCGCCGGCATCCTGGCTGCGGTCAAGGCGCGCTTTCCCAAGGTGCGGGAGCCCAAGCAGCAGGACATCTGCTATGCCACGCAGAACCGGCAGGACGCGGTCAAGCTGCTGAGCCCGCAGGTGGACATCGTGATCGTGGTCGGCAGTCCGACCAGCTCCAACAGCAACCGTCTGCGTGAGGTGGCCCACCGTCTGGGGACCGAGGCCTACATGGTCGACAACGCCAGCGAGCTGAAGGCCGAGTGGTTCGACGGCAAGCAGCGCGTGGGCCTGACGGCCGGCGCGTCGGCGCCCGACATCCTGGTTCAGCAGGTCATCGAACGGCTGCGCGTACTCGGGGCGATCTCGGTGCGCAAGCTCGATGGCATCACCGAGACCATCAAGTTCCCGCTGCCCAAGGGGCTGAAGATCGAGGGTGACGGCGCGCTCGAACATCTGCACTGAACCCGAAACCTACAATCGTCAGATGCTAGACATCCTCCAACTCCGCAAAGACCTGGACGCCGTCGTCGCGCGCCTGGAAACCCGCAAGAATCCCCAGCCGTTTCTGGACGTCGCCGCCTACCAGGCGCTGGAACACGAGCGCAAGGCGTTGCAGACCCGCACCGAGAGCCTGCAGGCGCAGCGCAACAGCCTCTCCAAGCAGATCGGCATGCTCAAGGGCAAGGGTCAACACGCCGAGGCCGACGCGGTGATGTCGCAGGTGGGCGAGATGAAGGCCGAACTGGAGGCCTCGGCTGCGCGGCTGGACGTCATCCAGGGCGAGCTGCAGGCCCTGCTGCTCGCCGTGCCCAACCTGCCTCACGAGAGCGTGCCCGTGGGTGCGGGCGAAGAGGGCAACGTGGTGGTGCGCAGCTGGGGCACGCCCAAGACCTTCGACTTCCCGGTGCGCGACCACGTGGACATCGGCGAGAAACTGGGTCTGGATTTCGACACCGGCACGAAGCTGGCCGGCTCGCGCTTCACCTTCATGCGCGGTCCCATCGCTCGCCTGCACCGTGCGCTCGCCCAGTTCATGCTGGACACGCAGACGCAGCAGCACGGCTACACCGAGTGCTACACGCCCTACATCGTCAACGCCGACACGCTGCGCGGCACCGGCCAGCTGCCCAAGTTCGAGGCCGACCTGTTCGCTGCCAACAAGGGCGGTCAGGAAGGTGCTGACGAAAACCAGGCGCTGTACCTGATCCCGACCAGCGAAGTCACCTTGACCAATGTGGTGCGGGACACGGTGTTGGCCGAGGCCGACCTGCCCATCAAGCTGACCGCCCACACCCCGTGCTTCCGTTCCGAAGCCGGCAGCGCCGGCCGCGATACCCGCGGCATGATCCGCCAGCACCAGTTCGACAAGGTCGAGATGGTGCAGATCGTGCACCCCGACAAGAGCTACGAAGCGCTGGAAGAAATGACCGGCCACGCCGAAGCCATCCTGCAGGCGCTGGGCCTGCCTTACCGCGTGATGAGCCTGTGCACCGGCGACATGGGTTTTGGCGCCAGCAAGACCTACGACCTGGAAGTCTGGGTGCCGGCGCAGGGCACCTACCGCGAGATCAGCTCGGTCTCCAACTGCGAGGCCTTCCAGGCGCGTCGCCTGCAGGCGCGCTTCAAAAACGCCCAGGGCAAGAACGAGCTGGTGCACACCCTCAACGGCTCCGGCCTGGCTGTGGGCCGTGCGCTGGTGGCGGTGCTGGAAAACTGCCAGAACGCCGACGGCAGCGTGACCGTGCCCGAGGTACTGCGGCCCTACATGGGCGGCCTGGAGCGTCTGCAGGCCTGACGCCCGTAAGCGCACACAAAAAAGCCCGGCTGTGCCGGGCTTTCGTATCTGTGGCGGAGAAGGAGGGATTCGAACCCTCGATACAGGAGATCCTGTATGCCGGATTTCGAATCCGGTGCATTCGACCACTCTGCCACCTCTCCGCG
>SBFU01000215.1 GCA_006227785.1 Burkholderiales bacterium | reverse complement strand
TGGTTCGGGTCCCCCTCGGCCAATACCGGCACGGGAGATACCCCCTCGCTGCCCTCGCTCATCGAAACCGCGATCGCACGCACCGATCCGACGGCACAGCAGGCCTCCGTGATCGACGACGCCGGCCTGCAACCGATGAGTCTGTCGGATAACCGGTTCGAAACCTTGGTGCCTCTGCTGGGAACCGCAGAGGCCCGGCTGATCGAAATCTACCAGCACATCGGGCGCAGCGAGCACCGCGATGCGCTGGCACTGGCCGAACAGCTGGTACGCGACCATCCCAATTTCCAGCTGGCGCAGCTGGTGCTGGGTGATCTGCTGAGCCTGCAGACCCGCCCGGTGCGCCGTCTCGGTGATGTACCGGACACCAAAGCGGAAGCGGCCTTGGAGCAACTGGAGGCGCTGCGCGAAGAATCCCGTCGTCGCATTCGTGCGCTGACCGAACGCCCGCCCGAAGGCAGTATCCCGACCCAGTTTCTGGCCCTGGCCTCCCAGTCCAGACATGCCATCGCCATCGATGCCTCGCGTTCGCGGCTCTACCTCTTCGAGAACCTGGGCAACCCCGGGGCTCACGGGGACCCCAAGTTGCGCCTGCTCGGTGACTTCTACATTTCCGTGGGCCTGTCCGGCATCGAGAAAGAGGTGGAAGGCGACAAGAGGACACCACTGGGTGTCTACTACATCACCAGCAATCTGGACCCCCGCAACCTGCCTGACCTCTATGGCGTCGGCGCCTTGCCCATCAACTACCCCAACGCTCTTGACCTGCAACGGGGCAAGACGGGCAGTGGCATCTGGTTGCACGGCACCCCGAGAGAGCAGTTCGTGCGGGCCCCGATGGCGTCCGATGGCTGTGTGGTGCTGTCCAACCCTGATCTGGAGCGCCTGCTGGACACGGTCCAGATCCGCACCACACCGGTGGTGATCGCTCCCGAGCTCAGGTGGGTCGACCCAGGCAGCATGGCGGAGCACCGCACGCGCTTCGAAGCCACGCTGGACGCGTGGCGGCAGGCTCGAAGCGCGGCGGACACCCAGCGCCTGCGGGACTTTTACTCTCCCCGGTTCCGGGCCCAGGGTCGAGATCTGCAAGCCTGGTGGTCACGCACCGAAGGCGAACTGCGATCGCGGGGCGCCAGGGAAATTGAACTCAAGGACCTGTCCATACTCCACTGGCAGGACAGCCAGAACACCATGGTCGTGACTTTCGGCGAAGTGCCCCAGGGCAGCTCGCGGGGTGTCACCCGGCGCCAGTACTGGATGCTGGAAAACGACCGCTGGCAAATTTTCTTCGAAGGAAACGCCTGATGAGCCCATCCCGGACAGCGCGCCTGGCGCGCCTGAAACTGCCCCTGCTTGCCAGCACGCTGGCCCTCTCCCTGGCCTGGACTGGTACCGCCGCGCTGGCCCAAACCGCTGCACCCAAAGTGCGCTTGAACACGTCTGCGGGAGACATCGTGCTGGAGCTCTACCCGGACAAGGCGCCCAAGACGGTCGAAAACTTCCTGCAGTATGTGCAGGACAAGCACTACGACGGCACCGTGTTTCACCGGGTCATCGATGGTTTCATGATCCAGGGTGGCGGGTTCACCGCCGACATGGCACAGAAGCCCACGCGCGGCCCGATTCCGCTGGAAGCCCAGAACGGCCTGAAGAACGACCGCGGCACCATCGCGATGGCGCGCACACCCAACCCGAACTCGGCCACGGCCCAGTTCTTCATCAACGTGGCCAACAATGACGGCCTCAATGCCCCACGACCCGATGGATACGGCTATGCCGTGTTCGGCAAGGTGGTCAGTGGCATGGAGGCCGTGGACGCGATCCGCAAGGTGGCCGTCGGCAACCGCGGCGGGCACCAGAATGTGCCCACCACCCCCGTCACCATCATCAAAGCCACCCTGGAGAAATGAACATGGCCAATCCGCAAGTCGAACTGCACATCGCCGGCATGGGCGTCATCACGCTCGAACTCGATGCCGACAAGGCGCCCCAGTCGACCGCCAACTTTCTGGCCTACGTCAACAAGGGCCACTACGACAACACGATTTTTCACCGCGTCATTCCCGGCTTCATGATCCAGGGTGGTGGGTTCGAGCCGGGCATGAACCAGAAGCCCACCGACAAGCCGATCACCAACGAAGCCAACAACGGTCTGAAGAACGCCGTCTACACCGTGGCCATGGCGCGCACCAGCGACCCGCACTCGGCGACCGCGCAGTTCTTCATCAACGTCACCGACAACGGGTTCCTCAACCACACGGCACCCAGCGCCCAGGGCTGGGGTTATGCCGTGTTCGGCAAGGTGACCGGTGGCACCGACATCGTCAAGAAGATCGAAGGTGTGGCCACGGGTCGCAAGGGTTTCCATGATGACGTGCCCAAAGAGGACGTGGTGATCGAAAAGGCCGTGGCCCTCTGAGAGGACGCCGAGCGTCCGCCGTCCGAACGCCATGCATGATCCTGCAACGCAGGTGCCGGGCGTTCTGCAGGCGCCGTCCGACTGGCGCTCGGTTGACCTCATCTCCGACCTGCACCTGCATCCGGACGACCCGGGTACGCTGGCGGCACTGATAGCCTGCCTGGAAGGGCCGCTGGCCAGCCAGTCTGACGCCCTGATCGTGCTCGGCGACCTGTTCGAGGTCTGGATCGGCGACGACGTGCTCACCACCGATCCGGTCGCCACCGCGCTGTCTGATGTCGACACCCGCGCGGTGCACTTCTGGTGCGCCTGCGCCCGGCTGTTGGCCGAACACGCCAGGCGGCGCCCTGTGTGGTT
>SBFU01000224.1 GCA_006227785.1 Burkholderiales bacterium | reverse complement strand
GGCGAGTTGTGCAGGAGAAAGTCACTCACCGCGACACCCAGACCGGCCATCTGCCCGCCATAGCTCAGCGGCATGGCGTTCGTGCTCGGCGTGACATCCAGCGGCACGCTGCCCAGCGGCTGCCCCGGTGGCTTGCCCCCTGGAAAGGCGAAAGGCACGAAGGCCGACCACGTGGTCTGCGGCCCGCAGACCCCTCCGGGCAAGCCGCAGTTGGTGGAGACCTCACGCTCGAAGTAGCCGGCCACCTGCACCGGTCCCTGTTGCTGAACGGCCGGCACCCGCAGCACGCGCCGGTCCACACCGGGCAGCACCTCGCCGCCAACGTCGACCGCCTTGTGGATGCTGATGCCGTCGTAGAGCACCGTGCCCGGCGGCGCGGCGATGCGCGGTTGCTCGATCCAGGGCTCGGCCTGCGTGGACAGCATGACGCGCATGGACGGCGAGCCCAGGTTCACGCTCTTGCCGAAGACCACGGTGTCCATCACCGCCTTGGCCGACGCCAACGGCGCAGGACGCCTGTCAAAGGCGGCAGGGAAGAAGCTCACGTCGCTGCCCGACATGTCGAAGTCGAAGCGGCGGATCCACATCTGGCCGTCTGGGCCGATGATGAAGATCGTGGAGCCGCTGGCCGAGAGGCCTTGCGCCACGAAGCGCCCGCGTTGCGGCATGCCCACCTCGTAGCTGTAGTCGTTGGGCAGCCAGGGGTCCATCAAGGCAATGCGGCGGCCACCGTCGTACAGGGCGAACAGCGAGGTGCAGCCAGCCCCACCGATGTTCTGTATCGCATTTCCCGCGTCGACGTAGTACCCGTCTTCCCAAGGCGTCACGAGCGACAGAGCCCATGCCCGCGTCTGCGGCGGCAACACATGGCCGGGCCCGGATCCCAGCAGCGAGCCCCAGCGCGTGCTCCAGCGCACGACTTCGCTGATCTCTTCGGCGGACGCGCGGTTCAGACCGCGCAGCGGCCCGAGCCTGGCCACCTCGACGATGGCGCCCGCGATGACCTGCGGGTCCCAATTGACGACCCCGGACGGAATCTCCGTGCCCAGCGTGAAGACATCGCGTCCCAGCGAGGCCAGACGGCCGTCTTCGTCGACAGCCACCAGGGCCTGGTCGTCCATCGAGATGGACTGCAGCGCCTTCGGCAGGCCCGTGGCCGGCAGCGGCACCCATGCCGGGCCGTACACCCAACCCGTCGTGGGATTGCGGCGCCGCAGGTAGACCACGCCGTCGTCGGCCAGCACGGCGGCGTACTTGGCGTTGAAACTGATGCGGTCGCTGCGCAGCAGCACTTGCGAAGGCAGGTTCTCGCCGAACAGACGCATGGTGCCTTGGCTGTCGTCTGGAGGCGGAGGCAGCGATGGCAGGAATCCCGACCCCGGAGAGGAACCGGGGTCCGGCGCCGGTTCAGGTGCAGGAACCGGCGCAGGCAACGGTGGCGCAGGCGGCAGCACGGCGGCCTCGAGTGACAACTCCCCAGGGTCCGGACCGGTCACCGCCGATGCGGGCACACTGACCACGCTCACGGCTGCGAGTCGGCGGGTCTCGAACACCACCATGTTGCCTTCAATGCGCAGGTCGGCGATCAGGAACATGGGTTGGCCAGAGGCCTGGCTGAGCACGGCGGGCTTTTCACCTTCGCCGACCAGGGCCGGATCGAAGGGCAGGCGCACGGTGGCCGGCTGCGCCAGCAGCAGACCATCAGGCAACAAGCGGTACGGTTCGCCTGCGGGCTTGGTCCCGGCCGTCGCGGACGGCGCCGCAGGCGGCACTTGCAACAGCTGCAAGGTGATGGGGGCTGACAGCGCACCGGGTGGAATCGTCAGCAGAGCACGGCCGGCCGCATCCACCTGCCCGCCCTCCGGGCCGACCGTGACGCTTCCTGAAGCCGTCAGCGCCCCGGAGGGGTCGGGCACGGACTCACCGGGTGCATCACCGCCACACGCGCTGATCACCGCAACCAGTGTGAGCAACAGCCACCTCCGCCAACCTGAAAGTTCGCCGGGGCCGAGAGGCCGGCGATGGAGGCGGCAGACGATGCTTGGCATGTCGATGGTTCCTTGTGCAAGGCCGCGCTTCAGCCCAGGACTGCGTACGGGCCGACGATCGCACGCGCCTGTCATGCACACGCCCCCTGAAGTAGGGATGGACAGGGCCTGAGTCGGTCACCACCAAGGCATGCGCCGCCGGGCCAACGGGCCCAGCTCAACGCTGAATCAGGGTGGACATGTCAGGGCGAAAGACGCGGTGAGCCGCCCAACTCCACGCTTTCGTCGATGGCGTGGCAGCTATGGATCCGTACCTGGACAATGCCGGCAGAGGTCTTGCAGGTCTTCCGGCACCCGCGCACGTGGACCACGACCGAGCGGAAGAACTCCAACAAGCCCGCCGGGTTGTGCATGCCGTGGACAAACAGGCGCTTCGCCACATGGGCGGCGATGCCCGAATGGCCGGTCGGTCACGAAGGCATGGTGGTCGTCCGATCAGCCATCCCAATGAAGTCCGCTTCCGCGGCGTGGCGGTTATCCGGCAACCGAACCTGACCGACCGCAACCAGTCTGTAGCGGTTACTCGGAGTCTGCGGGTCCAATTCAGCCAATGGCCGGCGGTCATCGTGCAGCAGTGCAAGTCCAACCGTACGTAACCGGAGTCCAGGCTCGGCCTGGGGTCAACCCGCGAGCACCACCCCCAACCCCACCAACCGCCACCCCGCGGCCTCCAGCCCCGCCCGCACCCGCCGCGCATTCGCCACCGCCCCCGGCGTATCCCCGTGCACGC
>SBFU01000401.1 GCA_006227785.1 Burkholderiales bacterium | reverse complement strand
GACCCCCACGCTCCACCGCTGCGCGGGTCGCTGCCCCCCAGGGGGGCTGACCTTGCTTGGGCCGGCTCGGCGCTGCGGTCGGGTGGCCCCCACGCTCCACCTTTCTCTCCCGTCACTCCCGCGCACGCGGGAGCCCATGTGGCTTGGGCCTCGGATCGGTCGGGCGCGGACTCCCGCGTGCGCGGGAGTGACGGGGGTTCTGGCTCCGCCTGCGCGCTGGCCTGGCAGGCCGCCTGCGACAATCGGCGCATGCTCCAGTTCGACCTGCTCAAGACCGAAGGCCTCGCACGGCGTGGCCGGCTCACGCTCAACCACGGCGTGATCGAGACCCCCATCTTCATGCCCGTGGGCACCTACGGCACCGTCAAGGGTGTCATGCCCGCCAGCCTGGAGGACATGGGCGCCCAGATCATCCTGGGCAACACCTTCCATCTGTGGATGCGCCCCGGCCTGGACATCATGCAGAGCTTCGGCGGCCTGCACGGCTTCGAGCAATGGCACAAGCCCATCCTGACCGACTCGGGCGGGTTCCAGGTCTGGAGCCTGGGCGACATGCGCAAGATCACCGAAGAGGGCGTGCATTTCGCCTCGCCCGTGAATGGCGACAAGCTGTTCATGTCGCCCGAGGTGAGCATGCAGATCCAGACCGTACTCAATTCGGACATCGTGATGCAGCTGGACGAGTGCACACCCTACTGGCAGGGCGACCCACCCAGCAAGGGCGGCAGTGGTCACATCACCACGGAGGCCGAGGCCCGCCAGAGCATGGAAATGAGCCGGCGCTGGGCAGTGCGCTCCAAGGCCGAGTTTGAGCGCCTGGGCAACCCCAATGCGTTGTTCGGCATCGTTCAGGGCGGCATGTTCGAGCACCTGCGCCAGGAGTCGCTGGAGGCCCTGGTCGAGATGGACTTCCCGGGCTATGCCATCGGCGGTGTCAGCGTGGGCGAGCCCAAGGACGAGATGTTGCGCATCATGGCGCACACCCCGCACCGCCTGCCGGCCCACAAGCCGCGCTACCTGATGGGCGTGGGCACGCCGGAAGATCTGGTGGAAGGCGTGGCCTGCGGCGTGGACATGTTCGACTGCGTCATGCCCACGCGTAACGCCCGCAACGGCACCCTGTTCACGCGATTCGGCGACCTGAAGATCCGCAACGCGCGCCACAAGAGCGATCACCGTCCGCTGGACGAGACCTGCACCTGCTACGCCTGCGCCGGCCGAAGTGGCGTGAGCTGGGCCGACGGCGGGCGCGACGGCTTCAGCCGCGCCTACCTGCACCATCTGGACCGCTGCGGCGAGATGCTCGGCCCCATGCTGGCGACCATCCACAACCTGCATTACTACCTGAACCTGATGCGGGAAGTGCGCAGTGCGCTGGATGTCGGCGCGTTCGACGCCTACCGGACGCGTTTCAAGGCCGAGCGATCACGCGGGGTGTGACGCCTGCGTGCCACTCAGCCCGGCGGCCGGCCGGTTAAGCTGCGGCCGATGACCCCCCAGTCCGCTGTTCCCCGCCATGTTCTGCCGGTGCTGGTGCTGGCCCAGTTCGCCGGTACCTCGCTCTGGTTTGCGGTCAACGCCGTCATGCCTGACCTGCAGCGCGAACTGGGCTGGCCGACCGCCGCGCTGGGTACGCTGACCTCGGCCCTGCAACTGGGCTTCATCCTCGGCACCCTGGTGTTCGCCCTGCTGGCGGTGGCCGACCGCTTTGCCCCACGCCGGGTGTTTCTGGTCTGCGCCCTGGCCGGCGCCGCTTGCACGGTGGCGGCCTGGGCCATGGTGCGGCACTACGAGGCGCTGATGGCCTGGCGATTTGCCACCGGTTTTTTCCTCGCCGGCATCTACCCGGTGGGCATGAAGATCGCGGCCCAGTGGTATTCGCGCGGACTGGGCGCGGCCCTGGGCCTGCTGATCGGCGCCCTGGTCATCGGCTCGGCCAGCGCCCACGCGCTGCGGGCCATCGGCGACCAGCTGCCGTGGCCGACACTGATGCTGGGGGTGGCCGCCCTGGCCGCCGCTGGCGGGGTGCTGCTGTATGCCACGGTGGGTGACGCCCCCGGTGCGGTGGCGCGTGTCACCACCCTGCAGTGGCGGGCACTGGCCTCGGTCTGGACCGACCGCAAGGTGCGCAGCTCGGTGCTGGGCTACTTCGGCCACATGTGGGAGCTCTACACCATGTGGGTGCTGGTGCCACTGATCCTGGCGACCCGGCTGGAGGGTCCGGCCCTGTCCTGGGCCGCCTTCTGGGTGCTGGGGGCCGGTGCCCTCGGTTGCGCCGCCGGCGGCTGGATCGCCTTGCGCCGAGGCAGTGCCCGCGTGGCCGGCACCCAGCTGGGCATCAGCGGCCTCTGCTGCCTGGCCGCCCCCTGGATGATGCAAGCGCCCGACGCGCTGTTCTACGGCTGGTTGGTGCTCTGGGGCATCACCGTGGCCGGCGATTCGCCCCAGTTCTCCACCCTGACGGCCCGCAACGCGCCGCCGCAGGCGGTCGGCAGCGTGCTCACCCTGACCAACAGCATCGGCTTCGGCATTTCCATCGTCAGCATCCTGCTGTTCGTCTCGCTGGTCGACCGGGTGGCCCTGGGCACCCTGATCCCCTGGCTGGCCATCGGGCCCGCGCTGGGCCTTTGGGCGCTGCGTCCGCTGGTGAAGGCTGAACGCAAGCCGGACTGATCTTTCAGCCCGTTCCCACTGGGGACACGGTAGGCGGTTCGGCCTCACTGGGCTTGGCGGCCGCACCACAGCAGAAGCAATACCGTGCAAAGGCGCTCTTGCGGCTGCTGCACTGGCCGCAGTGGTCGAACAGGCACAGGCCGCAATGCGGGCAGAAGTCGGTCTTGCCGTCCTTGAGGTCGACCGGACGCTCGCAGCCCGGGCAGACATTCTTGGCCAGACGCGCCTGCGCCAGGTCATAGTCCAGACCTTGGCGGCGCTGGTTATCAGGCAGCGCCTCGACCTGCTTCTGCCGTTCAAGGTAGCGCTGCAAGGCGGCTATCGCATAGCGTCCCCCCACGACCGTCAGCACGATGCCGACGATGTAACGCACGTAGCCACCATAGCTGGGCAGGTAGGGCACCAGTTCGACAAAGAAGGCAAACAGCGCGAAGAAGATGAAGCCCCAGACAAAGGGCCACGACGGTCCCTTCCGATGCTTCTTGAAAAGCCATCCCGCCACCGCCAACAAGGGCAGTGTCAGCGCCAACCGGTAGCCGAAGACCCGCAGTTCCTGGGAACGCATCGCGCCCTCGTATTCGTCGCGGGCGGCCTCCTCCAGTTCTTGTAGCTCGGCCTGGGCGCCGCTTTGCGCCTGGCGGGCATCCAGCGCCGCCTGTCGCTGACGCTCGATCTCGGCCAAAGCCTTGCGTTCGGCCAGGCGCAGTTGGTCCAGCTCCTGCGTGCGAGCCATCAGCTCATCGTCCTGATCAGGCCGCCGGGTGGCCTGCCTCGTGGCCAGCCAGTTGCTGAAGGTCTCGCGCGCGGCGCGGTTGCTGGCCTGAGCGGTCTGATGGCGCAGTTGTGCCTGCTCCAGTGCCGCTTGTGCTTCCTCGGCGTCGCGACGGGCCACGTCAATGGTCCGACGCAGCTCGGGCGTGCGCTGGGGATCCATGAAATCGTCCAGCGTGCGCTCCTGCTCCACCTGCGGCAGGTCGCCCACGATGGTGCTGCCCAGACCGGTGAGGAACCAGGCAAACAGAAAGGCCACCAGCCACAGGCCGCGGCGGAACCACTTTTCAGACAGTCGCAAAGACTTGCTCATGAGACAGATACCTCCATGGATGTGCTGGCGTTCATGGCCAGCCTGCTCAGCGTGCCAGCGTGGCAGGTGCCGACGCCAGGCCGGTGCGCGACAACCAGTCGATCACCGAGTCGACTGTGACCGTTTCAATGCGGTTGGCAAAGCGTTTGGCGTTGGGATGGTCGTCGAAGCGGATGTGGGCGGTGGTGCTGCCGGCACCCAGTCGCTTCATCGCCCCGATGCGCAGGGTGCTGGGCTGGTAGCCCTTGAAGCCCAGCCATGCCTGGGCCTGCGCCCGCGTGGTCAGGCCCGGCTCTGCGGCCATCGCCAGGGTCTCGATGCCCCACTGGTTGGACTGCTGGTAGGACGTGGACCAGGGGTAAGCCACCATGTTGTAGCGGCGCTCGTGCAGACGCAGGCTGCGTTGCGGGTCGGTCAGGAGCGTGTACAGCGCCTGCTGCAGGGCCTGAGCCGGCACCACCCAGACCGCCTCGTGGCGCCAAAGATCGTCCAGAAAGAACTCCCCCAGGCCCTGGCGGTAGATCGAGCCCACCGCAGTGCCGCAGGTGTTGAGTTTGTGCAGCACCCGCCAGGGCCCTTCGGGTGTCTTGTACGCCCAGCCCAGGTGGGACCAGCGCAGCCCCCACTCGCTCAGGTCCTGGCCCGCCCGGGCCAGCAGAACCACGCGGGCGCCACTGCGCGCGTGCTCGGCGTCCAGCGCTTCGGCGGTGTGTTGTGCCAGGTCGAGACCTCTGGTCAAGGCCGACGGTGTGAGCGGACGGGCGTCGCAGGAGCGGCCTGCCTGGGCTGAGCCCGTGACCACCAGCCCGGCCAGCAACAGCAGCACATACGGCATGGATCGAATCGTCATCACCATCTCCTCAGTGCGTCAGGCGTTCGTTGTGCAACAGGGCCCGGCCCAGCTCGTTGGGGATGAAGCACAGCACCTCACCGGCCATCGACAGCACCACACCGGCACCCATGACACTGACCACGACCGAGCTGCCCACCACCACCGATGCGGTGCCGGCAGCGTTCGCCCCGAGCTCGATACTGGCGCGCGCGCCGTCGGACAGCCGCTCCAGCACGATGACCGTGCCCTGGGCGGAGACCTCCACCGCCCGGACCACCAGCACGGCACCACTGATGGTCAGTGCCACGGGCACCGCACTCAGCGCCGCCGCTCCGCCCACCACCGAGGCCACCGGCAAGGCCGACAGCATCAGAGAGGCCTCGCTCTGGGCTCGGGCCGGCGCAACCGCCACGGCCAGGGCGATACCGGCGGCGACCAGCGTGTGACGAACACCCAAAAGCCAGCGTGTCATGTCAGTTCTCCTCGGCAACAGGGGTGCGGGTCTTCTCGATCAGGTCGGCCTCGTGGCGATCGCGCAGCGTCTTGGCCAGCGTGAAGGCCGAGGTCACCAGGTAAAGCCAGCTCACGCCCAGGTAGGCCTTGTAGGTTTCGTTGATGTCCATGCGCAGCAGACCCCAGCCGGTCAGCCCCATGGCCACGGCAAAACCGCCCCAGACCACCAGGCGCCACATCGGCGCCTCGGGTTCTCCACCCAAGCGGGCCTTTTGCTGGTCGCGCACCGCCTTCGACAGCACAAACACCGTGGACAGACAGAACACGTAGCCCATCACCATGAAGGCACGGTCCAGGGCCTGCCCGGGCAGCCAGGCCAGGCCCACGGCACAAAGAAAGACAGCGATGCCGAAAGAAGCCCAGACCTGGAATTGCCAGGCGCGTGTGTCGCGCATCACAAGGGGAAGGGAAGAGCGGGAGCCGATGGCCATGAGGAACACCTCAGAAGTTGTTGAACACGGACCGCATGGTGCCGAACAGAGACGCCGTCGGATCAACATATCAACACCAGAATCCAATTCATAGACCTATGGTATCGATTATTGATACCAGAAGCCGAGGCTGTGCGCCGGAGCTTGACGCCCGGGTCCATGGCCCACGCCATGCGCCCGTGCCATGACCGCACCGGTCGAGAAGGATTCTGGTGGCCTGGCTGGGCCGTTGCTACACCGCCGAGAAGCCGGCCCGGTGACGCCCGGACCGCTGGGTGGGGTGCGGGGATGCTGTGCCTGCGTCCCAAGCCGGGCGCGACCGCCCTCAGCGCATCAGCGCTGCCACCCGGGTCTGCAGCGCCAGAGGCGATACCTCGTCGCCGAACAGGGGAGCGCCGGCGTGCAGACCCACCCGGTTGAACAGGCCACGGCGAAACGGTCGCACCATGGCCGTCTGCTGGCCATCGACCACCTCGACGCGGCTGAAAAAAGAACCCCAGAGGTTGGTCAGTGCCACCGGCACCACCGGCACCTGCAAGCCGTCTGCACGCGCCTGCCCGAGGATCTTCATCACACCCGCCTTGAAGGGCTGCAGGGTGCCATCGCGGGTGATGCCTCCCTCCGGAAAGATGGCCAACAGATCGCCGTCACGCAGTGTGCGTGCGGCTTCGGCAAAGGCGGCCTCGTAGGTGGCGGGGTCGTCCTTCTGGGACGCGACAGGAATGGCCTTCGCCAGGCGGAACAGCCAGCCAAGCACCGGTACGCGGAAGATCCGGTGGTCCATGATGAAGCGGATCGGGCGTGGGCTCGCCGCCATCAACAGCACGGCGTCGACGAAGCTGACGTGGTTGCAGACGATGACCGCCGGCCCGTGGTCGGGAATGTGTTCGTCGCCGCTGACTTTGAAGCGGTAGATCAGGCGCGAAGACACCCAGGCCACGAAGCGCAGCAGGTATTCGGGCACCAGCATGAAGATGTAGAAGGCCACCACCGCATTGGCCAGGCCGACGAACAGGAACATCTCGGGCAGGGTCAGACCCAGCTTCAGCAGCAGGCCCACCAGCAGCGCGCTGACCACCATGAACAAGGCATTGAGGATGTTGTTGGCAGCGATGATGCGGGCCCGGTGCGTGGGCTGGCTGCGCATCTGGATCAGGGCGTACATGGGCACGCTGTACAAGCCGGCAAACAGGCTCAGGCCCGTCAGGTCGGCCAGCACACGCCAGTGGGCCGGCTCGGCCAGGAAGCTGGCCGCAGTGTGGGTGGTGGCTGGCGCCAGCCCTCGGGTGGCGAAATACAGGTCGACGGCGAACACGCTCATGCCGATGGCACCGAGCGGCACCAGCCCGATCTCGACGTGACGCCGGGACAGCACCTCGCACAACAACGAACCCACGCCGATGCCGATCGAGAACACCACCAGCAGCAAGGAGGCCACCTGCTCATCCCCGCGCAGCACGTCCTTGGCGAAGGCCGGGAACAGACTCAGGAAGACAGCCCCGAAAAACCACATCCAGCTGATGCCGAGGATGGAGCGGAACACCACCGGCGTCTGGTGGGCCAGCCTGAGGTTGCGCCAGGTTTCGGTGACCGGATTCCAGTTGATGCGCAGTCCCGGATCCATGGCGGGCGAGGCCGGAATGTAGTGCGCGGTGACGCGGCCGAGGATGGCCAGTCCGACACAGGTGAAGCCGACATGGTGGGCACCGATCTCGGGCACGGCAATGATGAGGCCGCCCGCCACGTTGCCCAGCAGGATGGCCACAAAGGTGCCCATCTCGACCACACCGTTGCCGCCGGTGAGCTCCCGCTCGCCCAGGTGCTGCGGCAGGTAGGCGAACTTGACCGGCCCGAACACAGTGGACTGCAGGCCCATGAGGAAGATGCAGGCCAGCAGCCAGCCCACCTGCTGGCTGAAGAAGGCCCAGGCGGCCAGCGCCATGATGCCCATCTCGGCGCGCTTGAGCCAGATCATCATCAGACGCCGGTCCAGCTTGTCGGCCAGCTGGCCACTGGTGGCCGAGAACAGCAAAAAAGGCAGGATGAACAGGGCGCCAATGACCAGTCCGGCCAGCTCGGCCGGCAGCCACTGCACCTGCAGCTGGTAAGTCACCAGCACGGTGAAGGCGAACTTGAACAGGTTGTCGTTGGCAGCGCCCAGGAACTGGGTCCAGAAGAAGGGGGCGAAGCGGCGCTGGCGAAGCAGCGCAAACTGGCCACCGGATGCCTCTGTCGTCTCGCCTGCCGGGGGAAAGGCGGCGGACTTGATCGAATGGCGGACGGGCGCTTCAGCGGACATGGGTTGCCTCCTCACTGCGTTGTGCTTGTTTTGCGACGGAACGGTCGATCCGCCTGGCGATGCGCGCATTCTGCCGCAGCGATGGCGCGGTCAATTGGGTTGTGGGAAGGGCCATGGTGCACTCCGATGGGCAGAACAGACAGTGCAAGTCTG
>SBFU01000294.1 GCA_006227785.1 Burkholderiales bacterium | reverse complement strand
CCGAACATCATGTTCATCCTGGACGATTCCGGGTCCATGCACTGGGAAATCACCCCTGACGATTTTGTGCTGCCGTATTTCGTGTTCAGGCGCATACCGGGCCTGTACGGTGCAGGGGACTACATCAACTACGTGGCCTCCGTCCGGTACGACGCTGCCAACTTCGATGAGCGGACCTCGGCACGTGCCCTGCGTTCACCCTCGGTGAACCGGTCCTACTACAACCCGGCCATCACCTACCGTCCCTGGTCGCGGGCTGACGGATCCCGTTTCCCCAATGCCAGCCCCACGGCTGCACCGCACCACCCCATCCGCACCGGCCTGGGCACTCGAAACCTGACGGTCAACACCACCGAAAATGCCTTCTGGGTCCACCGCAACAACGCGGGCGGCGCCTTCTGCTCGGTGGCCTGTGGCGAGAATGCGCTGACGCATTACCCTGCGGTCTATTTCCGCCACAACGGGGCCGCCGTATGGGACGCGGCCAACTACACCCGCGTGGACATCATCTCGACCACCACTACCTACACCGGCGATGGCCGGGAAAACCGCACCGATGCAGGCTGCACGGCGGGCACCTGCACATACGCTGCCGAAATCCAGAACTTTGCCAACTGGTACACCTATTACCGTTCGCGGATGCTGGCTGCACAGGCAGGTATTGGCCGTGCATTCGCCGAACAAGCCGAGGAGATGCGAGTCGGTTTCGGCGCCATCAACAAGGGAGCGACTGTCGTGGACAGTCAGGCGAACACCTCGACCATCATCCGTGGTGTGCGGCCGTTTTCCGGGTCGGATCGGGATGGGTTCTTCACCGAGCTTTATGAAGGCGTCTGGAATCCAGCCAATACGCCGCTGCGCAAGGCGCTGGACGATGCAGGTCAGTACTTCAGCCGCAGTGACAATCGCGGCCCCTGGGGTGCGGTTCCCGGGACGGACGACACCACCAACCAGCTGACCTGCCGACAGAGCTACACCATCCTCATGACCGACGGTTACTGGAACAGCACCGCAGCGGCAACGGCGGCGGCGAGGGACAACGTGGACGGATCTGCGGGCGGGACCATCACCAGCCCCTCGGGGCAGAGCTACACCTATAACGCGGTCACGCCGTTCACCGACAGCCATGCCGACACGCTGGCGGACATCGCCATGTACTACTGGAACAGGGACTTGCGCTCTGATCTGGACAACCTTGTGCCAACCTCCAGCGCGAATCCTGCCTTCTGGCAGCACATGGTGACCTATGGGGTTGGTCTGGGTGTGACGGGGTCCATTGACCCGAACACTGCCTTGGGCGCCATCACCGCCAATCCGGCCCCCACCATCACCTGGCCTGATCCCAACAGCTCCAACGCGGCCAAGCTGGATGACCTGCTGCACGCCGCAGTGAACAGCCGTGGCGGGTTTTTCTCGGCGGCCGATCCCGAGACCTTCGCGAATGAACTGAGCAGCGTCCTGCGCAGCATCGTGGCGCGCGTGACAGGGTCTGGCACCGCTGCCGCCGCCAGCTCGGCGCTGCTGCAGTCCGATACCCTGCTCTACAACGCAATTTTCCGCAGCAGCGACTGGTCGGGTACCCTGGTCGCCAGGGAACTGGACGAGGACACCGGTGAACCGGCTTCGACCATCACCTGGGATGCCGAGGCACTGCTGGCCGCCCGGGCGCCGGCCGACCGCGACATCTTCACCCGGACCGAGGCGGGCACGGCGGTCGCCCTGGCTCTCGGCAACCTCGGGCCAGCCCAGCAAGCGGCACTCGGTGTCAATCCGCCAGGAGCGGCCGCCACCTCGGCGTCCGGTAGCGATCGCGTCAACTGGTTGCGCGGCACGGAGCACCCCCAGTTGCGCACGCGCCTGGTCGACGGCCAGCTCAGGCGCATGGGCGACATCATCGGATCGGACCCACAGTTCCTGTCCAAGCGTGACTACGGCTACAGCCTGCTGCCGGGAACGGAAGGCAGCAGCTACCGCACGTTCCGTGCCTCGAGCTCGTACAGGAACCGCCCCAACGCCCTGCTCGTGGGTACCAATGGCGGCCTGTTCCACGCATTCCACGCGGATACCGGCGCAGAGCTCTTTGCCTATGTACCCAGCGAGTTGCTGCTGCCCACCGGATCCAACACGCATGCCCAGATCAATGAGCTGATGCGACCGGATTACGAGCACCGCTTCTTCGTGGACGGCTCGGCGACGCTGGGTGATGTCTACACGGGTGGCGCGTGGCGCACGGTCGTGGTCGGTACCATGGGTGCAGGCGGTCGGACGGTTTTTGCCCTCGATGTCACGGACCCGGACAATTTCACCACCGGGCGTGTGCTCTGGGAATTCAAGTACGCGAACACCAGCTGTGTCGCCGATCCTGCGGGTGCTTCCGGCAGTCGGTCTTGCCGGGACATCGGTTTCGGTGTCACCAAGCCCCGGATCGTGCGGCTGGCCAACGGTCGGTGGGCTGCGGTGTTTGGCAACGGATACAACAGCAACGGGCACCGCGCCCGCTTGATGGCGGTCGACATCGCCTCCGGCCGCCTGCTCTACAACATCACCATGCCCGATGGCGCAAGCGTTTCCTTGCCCAATGGCATGGGGCCAGCCGAGACCACGGACTGGCCTGCGAACGACCTTTCCCTGGCCAACACCTATTCCGGAGACCTGCTGGGCAATGTCTGGCGTGTCAACTTCCGCACCACCACGCCGACCGTGTCCCGCCTCTATTCGGCCGTGGATGCCGCCGGGGTGCGACAACCCATCACGGCACGACCCAGGGTCGCGCTCAAGCCGGGGAC
>SBFU01000050.1 GCA_006227785.1 Burkholderiales bacterium | reverse complement strand
GCCGACGAGTACCTGTTCCGCGCCATCCTGATCCCGTTCCTGATCCTGTCGCTGGCGGCGCTGGGTGTGAACATCCTGGTGGGCTACTGCGGCCAGATCTCGCTCGGCTCCGGCGCCTTCATGGCGGTCGGCGCCTACATGGCCTACAACACCTACATCCGCATTGACGGCATGCCGCTGATCGCGGCCCTGCTGGCGGGCGGCTTTTTCGCCACCCTGGTGGGCCTGATCTTCGGCATACCCAGCCTGCGGGTGAAGGGACTCTACCTGGCCGTCGCCACGCTGGCGGCGCAGTTCTTCTGCGACTGGGCCTTCCTGCGCATCGGCTGGTTCACCAACAACACCGCCTCGGGCTCGGTGTCGGTGTCCAACCTGAGCGTGCTGGGCTGGCGCATCGACACGCCAATGGAAAAGTACCTGTTCTGCCTGGCCTTTCTGGTGGTGTTCGGGCTGCTGGCCAAGAACCTGGTGCGCAGCGCCATCGGTCGCGAGTGGATGGCGATCCGCGACATGGATGTGGCCGCCGCGGTGATCGGCATCCGGCCGATGTACGCCAAGCTCAGTGCGTTTGCGGTGAGCTCCTTCATCATCGGCGTGGCGGGTGCCCTGTGGGGTTTTGTGCACCTGGGTTCCTGGGAGCCGGCGGCCTTCTCCATCGACCGCTCCTTCCAGCTGCTGTTCATGGTGATCATCGGCGGCATGGGCTCGATCATGGGCAGCTTCTTCGGCGCCGCCTTCATCGTGGTGCTGCCGATTTTCCTGAACCAGTTCCTGCCCTGGGCAGGGTCCCTGATCGGCATGACGATTTCCACCGCGGCGGTCTCACACACCGAATTCATGATCTTCGGCGCCCTGATCGTCTGGTTCCTGATCGTGGAGCCGCACGGCCTGGCCAAGCTCTGGAGCATCGGCAAACAGAAGCTGCGTCTGTGGCCTTTCCCGCATTGATGTTGGAGCGACTTTTTCTCGGGCAAGCCCTTAGGTGAAATGCCCGATGTGCCGTCCGGCCCATCGCGTTTTACTGAGCGTCTTGGTGTTATTTCAGTGGTTCACTTTTCCTTAGGAGACATACGCATGAAGCTACGCAACCTCGCCCTTTCCGTGTCGGTGGCCTGCGCCACCCTGACCACCGCCTTGGTCGCGCCTGCGGTCCATGCCCAGGCAGCCGAGCAGTTCTTCCCCGCACTGGTGTACCGCACCGGTGCCTATGCCCCCAATGGCGTGCCCTTCGCCAACGGTTATGCCGACTACCTCAAACTGACCAATGCACGTGGCGGCATCAACGGCGTCAAGGTGTCGTATGAGGAATGCGAAACCGGCTACGCCACCGACCGCGGCGTCGAATGCTACGAGCGCCTGAAAGGCAAGAACGGCGGCGCCACCGTGTTCCAGCCGCTGTCCACCGGCATCACCTTCGCCCTGACCGAGAAGGCCCCTGTCGACAAGATTCCGCTGATCACGGCTGGTTATGGCCGCAGCGAATCGGCCGATGGCGGCATCTTCAAGTGGAACTTCCCGCTGGCCGGCACCTACTGGGTGGCAGCCGACGTCATCATCCAGCACCTGGGCAAGAAGGAAGGCGGCCTGGACAAACTCAAGGGCAAGAAGATCGCGCTGGTCTACCACGACAGCCCGTTCGGCAAGGAGCCCATTCCCCTGCTGCAGGAGCGCGCCGCCATGCACGGCTTCCAGCTGAGCCTGCTGCCGGTGACCCACCCGGGCGTCGAGCAGAAGGCGACCTGGCTGCAGATCCGCCGCGACCGCCCGGACTACGTCATCAACTGGGGTTGGGGCGTGATGAACTCCACCCTGCTCAAGGAAGCCCAGGCCACCGGCTACCCGCGCGAGAAGATCTACGGCGTGTGGTGGGCCGGTGCCGAGCCGGACGTCAAGGACGTCGGCATGGGTGCCAAGGGCTACAACGCCATCACCATGCAGCACGGCACCGAAAAGGGCTCCGACATTGCCAAGGAAATCCTGGCCAAGCTGCACGACAAGGGCCAGGGCACCGGCCCCCGCGACGAGGTGGGTGAAGTGCTCTACATGCGCGGCCTGATCAGCGCCATGTTCGCCGTCGAAGGCGTGCGTGCCGCCCAGGAGAAGTTCGGCAAAGGCAAGGTCGTGACCGGCGAGCAGGCTCGCTGGGGCTACGAAAACCTGAACCTGACCCAGGCCAAGCTCGACGCGCTGGGTTTCAAGGGCGTGCTGCGTCCCATCTCCACCAGCTGCCAGGACCACATGGGCGCCGCCTGGGCCCGCATCCACACCTGGGATGGCACCAAGTGGGGCTTCTCCAGCGACTGGTACCAGGGTGACGAGCAGATCATCAAGCCGATGGTCAAGGCCGCTGCCGACAAGTACGCAGCCGACAAGAAGCTGACGCGTCGCACGCCGGCCGACTGCCAGAGTTAAGAGCACCCCCGCCGCGCTTCGCGCGACCCCCTCAAGGGGGCGACACCTGCGGCCCGGCAGAGCCGGTTCCGCGGTGTCCCTTGAAACGGTCGCCGCTGTGTTGGTGGGCGCTAGCGGCTGAGCACAGCCGCCATTCGCAAGACCGGCTTGCCGGGTCTTGCGAATGGTCCAGCAGGAACACAACATGAGCAATCCCAACATCGTTCTCAACGTCAATGGCATCGAGGTCATCTACAACCACGTGATCCTGGTGCTCAAGGGCGTATCGCTGCAAGTCGCCGAAGGGCAGATCGCTGCCATCCTCGGGGGCAATGGCGCCGGCAAGACCACCACGCTGCGGGCCGTCTCCAACCTGCTCAAGGGCGAGCGCGGCGAGGTCACCAAAGGCAGTGTCGAGCTGCGCGGCGAGCGCATCGAAAACCTGACCCCGGCCGATCTGGTGCAGCGCGGCGTGGTGCAGGTGATGGAGGGGCGCCACTGCTTTGCGCACCTGACCATCGAAGAGAACCTGATGACCGGCGCCTACACCCGCAAGGACAAGGCCGAGGTGGCGCGCAACCTGGAGAAGGTCTACAACTACTTCCCCCGCCTCAAGACGCGCCGCACCAGCCAGGCGGCCTACACCTCGGGTGGCGAGCAGCAGATGTGCGCCATCGGCCGCGCCCTGATGGCCAACCCCAACGTCGTGCTGCTGGACGAGCCGTCCATGGGACTGGCGCCGCAGATCGTCGAGGAGGTGTTCGAGATCGTCAAGGACCTCAACACCAAGGAAAAAGTGACGTTTCTGCTGGCCGAGCAGAACACCAACATGGCGCTGCGTTACGCCGACTACGGCTACATCATGGAGTCGGGGCGCATCGTGATGGACGGCAAGGCCGAAGACCTGCGCAACAACGAGGACGTCAAGGAGTTCTACCTGGGCATGGGCGGCGGCGAGCGCAAGTCCTTCAAGGACGTCAAGAGCTACAAGCGCAGGAAGCGTTGGCTGGCTTGACCCACGAGCACTGACCACCCCGCGCCGCTGGAACAGGACCACCCCCGCGCCGCCTGCGGCGTCACCCCCTCAAGGGGGCAACACCTGCGGCCCGGCAAAGCCGGTTCCGCGGTGTTCTGGATTGGATTCACCTCACTCAGACATTTCTGGTTTCTGCCATGACCGATTTTTTCGATGCCCTGGAAACCCGTTCGCCGGCCGAGCGCGAGGCGGCGCAGATGGCCGCCCTGGCGGCGCAGGTCGCTCATGCCAAGGCCGGCACAGTGGCCTTTGCTGAACTGCTCAAGGATGTGGATGCGGCCGGTGTCACCAGCCGCGAGGCGCTGGCGCAGCTGCCGGTGACCCGCAAGTCGGAGCTGCTGCAACGCCAGAAGGCCGCCCGGGCGGCCGGTGGTGACGCCTTCGGCGGCTTCTCGGCGCTGGTTCGCGGACCGCAGATGCAGCGCATCTTTGCCTCGCCGGGCCCCATCTACGAACCCGAAGGCGCCGTCCGTGACTACTGGCGTGCCGGCCGCGCCCTGTATGCCGCGGGCTTTCGGGCCGGCGACCTGGTGCACAACAGCTTCAGCTACCACATGACCCCGGGCGCGTTCATCCTCGAATCGGGGGCTCTGGCGGTCGGCTGCACCGTGTTTCCCGCCGGCACCGGACAGACCGAACAGCAACTGGAGGCGGTGACCGAACTGCGCCCCGACGCCTACACCGGCACCCCCAGCTTTCTGCGCATCCTGCTGGAGAAGGCGGCCGAGGCTGGCACCGACATGCGCAGCCTGAGGAAGGCATCGGTCGGCGGCGAGGCCTGCCCGCCCAGCCTGACCACCTGGTTCCGCGAGCGCGGCGTCGAGGTCTTCCAGACCTACGCCACGGCCGACCTGGGTCTGGTGGCCTACGAAACGGCCGCCCGCGAAGGGCTGGTGCTGGACGAAGGCGTGATTGTCGAGATCGTGCGGCCCGGCACCGGCGATCCGGTACCTGAAGGCGAGGTGGGTGAGCTGGTGGTCACCACCCTGAACCCGGCCTACCCGCTGATCCGCTTTGGCACCGGCGACCTTTCGGCCATCCTGCCAGGGACCTGCCCGACCGGCCGCACGGCACCCCGCATCAAAGGCTGGATGGGCCGGGCCGACCAGACCACCAAGATCAAGGGCATGTTTGTCCACCCGTCGCAGGTGGCCGAAATCGTGCGCCGCTTTCCCGAGATCCGGCGCGCCCGTCTGGTGGTGTCTGGCGAAATGGCCAACGACCGCATGACCCTGCAGGTCGAGACCGACTGCTCGGGTCCCGACAGCTTCCAGCAACGGGTCGGCGAAGCGATTCGCGAAGTGACCAAACTGCGCGGCGAGGTCGAGGTGCTGTCCCCTGGCAGTCTGCCCAACGACGGCAAGGTCATCGAAGACGCCCGCAGCTACCAGTGAACCGGCCCTGGAGCCGCGGGGCAAAGGGTTTTCCCGGGCGGCGGGCTACGTAATTTCCGCGATGGACCGGACGCGAGGCACGGGTACGATCTGCCCGTCGTTAACCGAAGGAGACCCCGCATGAAGCAAGTTGTAGCCCTCGCACTGTCCGCCGTCGTCGCCGGCGGGGCATTTGCCCAGACCTTCCCCAGCAAGCCCATCACCATCGTGGTGCCTTTTGCTGCCGGTGGCCCCACCGACACCGTCGCGCGTCAGCTGGCCGAGGCCATGCGTGGCCCGCTGGGCGGAGCCACCATCGTGGTGGAAAACGCAGCCGGCGCTGGCGGCACCATCGGCGCCACCAAGGTGGCGCGCGCCACACCGGACGGGCATACGCTGCTGGTCTGGCACATTGGCATGGCGTCAACCGCCGGCCTGTACCGCAAGCTCCAGTTCAAGGCCCTCGAAGACTTCGAGTACCTCGGCATGATCAACGATGTGCCGATGACGCTGCTGGGTTCGCCGAAAATTCCGGCCAACACCTACCGCGATTTCGAAAACTATGTCCGCAGCAACGGTGGCAAGGTCAACCTGGCCCACGCCGGCCTGGGTTCGGCCTCCCACCTGTGTGGCCTGATGTGGCAGTCGGCCATGAAGCTGGACAAGTCCCTGACCGCCATTGCCTACCGCGGCACGGGCCCTGCCATGAACGACCTGATCGGCGGCCAGGTCGATCTCATGTGTGACCAGACCACCAACACCACCAGCCAGATCGAGGCCGGTCGTGTGAAGGGCTATGCCGTCACCACGGCCAAGCGCCTTGAAGACCACAAGCTGCTCAAGGACTACCCGACGCTGCAGGAAATGGGCCTCAAGGGCTTCAATCTGACCATCTGGCACGGCCTGTATGCACCCAAAGGCACCCCGGCCGATGTGACGAAGAAGATCAACGAGGCGCTGCGTGCAGCGCTCAAGGATCCGAAGTTCATGTCCGGCCAGGCATCGCTGGGTGCCATGGTGGTGACCGACAACCGGCTCAGCCCGGAAGGTCACAAAGCCTTCGTGGCCGACCAGATCACCAAGCTGAAGACCGTGATCGACGCAGCCGGCCAGTACGCCGACTGAACGTGACCGGGGAGGCGTCGCTCGGCGCAGCCCCGTTCTTGCGGGTGGTGGACTCCATCACCGAGCTGCAGCCCGCCGACGCGGGCTGCATTGCTTTGAGCGGCTCTCATGGCGGCCTGAGTTCGGCCCGCTATGCACTGGCAGCCAGGCCCCTGCTGTCGGTGTTCAACGATGCGGGGGTTGGCAAGGATGCGGCCGGGGTGGCGGGTCTGGATCTGCTGCAGGCCGGAGGTCTGGCCGCCTGCACGGTGTCGCACACGAGCGCCTGCATCGGGCAGGCCGCCAGTACATTCGATGAAGGCGTGGTCAGCCACGCCAACGCCGCTGCGCTGGCCATCGGCATCCAGGTCGGCCGGGCGCTGCGTCCACAAGTCGAATCCCTCATCAGGAGACCACAACCATGAGCCTGTCGCGCCGCTCCCTCATTGCCCTGTCCGCTGCCCTGGCCCTGCCTGTGACCACGCTGGCCCAGGGGACCTGGCCCAGCAAACCGGTCCGCATCGTCGTGCCGTTCGCACCGGGTGGCACCACCGATATCCTGGCCCGGCTGCTGGCCCCCGAACTCTCCAAGGCGCTGGGTCAGCAGTTCATCGTCGACAACCGTGGCGGCGCCGGCGGCAACATCGGGGCCGACCACGTGGCCAAATCCGCAGGTGACGGTTACACGCTGCTGATGGGCACGGTCGGTACACACGGCATCAACAAGTCGCTTTACGCCCGCCTGCCCTACGATCCGCAAAAGGACTTTGCCCCCATCACCCTGGTGGCCGGTGTGCCCAATGTGATGGTGATGAACACCGCCACTGCGCAGCGGCTGGGCATCGACTCGGTGCAGGCCTTCATCCGCTACGCCAAGGCCAACCCGGGCAAGCTGAACATGGCCTCCAGCGGCAACGGCACCTCGATCCACCTGGCGGGAGAGCTGTTCAAGGCGAAGACCGGCATCTTCATGACCCACATCCCCTACCGGGGATCGGCGCCCGCCATCCGGGACCTGCTGGCCGGCACCATGGACGTGATGTTCGACAACCTGCCTTCGGCCATGCCCCACATCCAGGCCGGCACGCTCAAAGCCTTTGCGGTCACCAGCGCGGTGCGCTCACAGGCCCTGCCCGATCTGCCCACCGTGGCCGAAGCGGCAAAGCTGCCCGACTTCGAGGCGAGTTCCTGGTTCGGCCTGCTGGCTCCGGCCGGTACGCCGGCCGACATCGTCGGCCGCCTGCACGAAGAAACGGCCAAGGCGCTGAAGTCCGCTGAAATCTCCGCACGCCTGGCGGCGCTTGGCGCGATCCCGGGCGGGAGCACGCCAGCCGATTTCAGCCGCCAGATCGCAGCCGAGATCGCCAAATGGGCGCCGGTGGTCCAGGCCTCCGGGGCCCGGGTCGACTGAGACCCGGCCTCACACGCCCCAGACGATTTCCACGCCGGCCTTCTGGCAGCGTTCGATCATCTCGAACAGCGGGGCGCATCGCATTCGCAGACTGACCACTTCGAACACGGGCGGTGGTTCGCCATTGGCCCGTGCCTCATCCTTCTGGCGCTGCTGTTCCGCCTCTTCCTGCGCAATCGCCGCTTTCAGGGCGGCGACGGCAGCCGGCATCTGCTCGACCAGAATGACACCGGGCGCATCCGGGTCCTTGCCCAGAATCTGAAGCACACGCTGGCCGGTGTGGTGCAGCATCACCACATCGCCCGTGTCTCTGGATTTGAAGCGGTAGGGGCTCATCCTGTCTCTCCTTGTGGTGTCGGACAACGCAAGCTCAAGAGGGTTGCCGCGGCCGACCGCCTGTGACGGCCACCTGGCAGCCTCCATGCCATTCTGGCATCAAGGCACCACCTGACATGCGATCTGGATCAAACCCGATGCGTCGCGTACGCCGACAGCAGGACGAGAGCCGTCAGGGTTTCCCCGGTGGCCGCACATTAATTTAGACCTAAACTAATTGCCCATGAACACCGAATCCCTCGATCTGGAAGCGCGTGCGCACAGCGAGCACGCCCAGGAGCTGCGTTTGTGGCTGCGCCTGCTGACCTGCTCGCAACTGATCGAGAAACGGGTTCGGTCCGGATTGCGCGA
>SBFU01000027.1 GCA_006227785.1 Burkholderiales bacterium | reverse complement strand
CCAGGGCCAGCCGGCTGCTGTCCACCGGCACACCGGCGCGGCGCAGCGCGCGGCCAAAGCCGGTCAGGTTGTCGGGCAGCTTGCCGCTGCGGGCGTCTCCGAGCTGCATGGTCGCCTCAGGCAGAGACCGTCTCAGGCTGCATCAGCTGATCGATCAGGGGCAGCAGGGCGGCCACATCCTCCCGCTGCTTGAACAGCACGCCCGCGGTGTCGCGGATCACCTCGGGGTCCAGCGTGAGCGTGTCCAGGGCCACCAGCGCCTTGGCCCACTCGACACTCTCGGCGATCCCGGGGCTGCGCTGAAAGGCGTTGGCAAACGGGGCGGAGCGGAGGCGGTGAACAAACTGCGCAATGTGCCCCGACAGGGCCTCGCCAGCCTGTGGAACCAGACTGCGAACAATGGCCAGCTCGCGTTCGCGTTCGGGGTAGTCGACCCACTGGTAGAGACAGCGGCGTTTGACCGCGTCGTTGAGATCGCGCGTGCGGTTGCTGGTCAGGATGGTCAGCGGCGCGGCCTGGGCCCGGATGGAGCCCAGCTCCGGAATGCTCACCTGGTACTCGCCCAGGTACTCCAGGAGAAAGGCCTCGAAGGGCTCGTCGGCACGGTCGACCTCGTCGATCAGCAGCACGGCACCCGGGGCAGGCGCCTGCAGTGCCTGCAGCAGCGGGCGCCTGATCAGGTAGCGCTCCTGGTACACCTCGCGCTCGATCTGATCGGGAGTTGCATGGTCCTGCGCCGCTCGCATGTGCAGCAGTTGCGCGGTGTGATTCCATTCATAGAGCGCCTCCCGCTGCTCCATGCCGTCATAGCACTGCAGGCGAATCAGGGGACGTTCCAACACCTTGGCCAGTGCCTTGGCCAGCTCGGTTTTGCCCACGCCGGGTTCGCCCTCCAGCAACAGCGGGCGTTGCAGCCGCAAGGCCAGGAAGACCGCCGTGACCAGAGAACGCGGCGCATGGTAGCCCACGCCCCGCAGGGCGTGGGCCAGTTCGTCAATCGACGCGGGCGCTCCCTCAGCCATTCGCTTGCTGCACGGCGCGGGCGGTCTGCACGGTGATCAGGTGAGCACGGTACTCGGCACTGGCGTGCAGGTCGGAGCTGAACTCGGCGGCATCAATGGCCACACCCTGCACCGCTTCGGGCGTGAAGCTCTTGGCCAGAGCCGCTTCCAGGCCCGCGTGGCGGAACACGCCATTGCCGCAGCCGGTGACGGCCACGCGCACCCCGCCCGCGGTCTGTGCCACAAACACCCCCACCAGCGCAAAGCGCGAGGCCGGCTGGCGGAACTTGGCGTAGGCTGCTTTTTGCGGAATTGGAAAGCGGATGGCCTTGATCAGCTCGCCCGGCTCCAGCGCGGTGCTGAACATGCCCTGGAAGTAGTCGTCGGCCGCGATTTCGCGCCGGTCGGTGATGACCGTGGCGCCCAGTCCCAGCACGGCCGACGGGTAGCAGGCCGACGGGTCGTTGTTGGCCACCGAGCCACCCATCGTGCCCATGGCCCGCACCTGCCGGTCACCGATCTGGCCGGCCAGCGCGGCCAGAGCGGGAATGGCCTGACGGACCTCGACGCTGTCCGCCACGTCTTCATGGCGGGTGGTGGCGCCGATGACCAGGGCGTTGCCCTCGCGCCGAATCCCGCGCAGCTCGGCCACACCGGCCAGGTCGACCAGCGTGTCCGGCTGGTTCAGGCGCAGCTTCATGGAGGCGATCAGGGTCTGGCCACCGGCCAGCGCCTGCGCGCCGGATCCGATGCGGGCCACTGCGTCGGCCAGGGTGGCCGGTTTTTCGTAGGCGAATGCGTACATGTCGTGTCTCCTTGTCGGGTCAGGCCTTGGCCGAGCGGATGGCTTGCCAGACGCGGTGCGGCGTGGCGGGCATGTCCAGGTCCTTGACACCCAGCGGAGCCAGGGCGTCGAGCACGGCGTTGATGACGGCCGGCGGCGAGCCGATGGCCCCGGCCTCGCCGCATCCCTTGGTGCCCAGCGGGTTGGTGGTGCAGGGTGTGCACACGTGACCGAGGGTGAACTCCGGGAAGTCATCGGCACGCGGCATGGTGTAGTCCATGAACGAGCCCGTCACCAGTTGCCCGGTCTCGCGGTCATAGACACAGTTCTCGAGCATCGCCTGGCCGATGCCCTGAACCAGCCCGCCGTGCACCTGGCCCTCGACAATCATCGGGTTGATGATGGTGCCGAAGTCGTCGACGGCGGTGAATCGGTCCACCCGGACCACGCCGGTAACGGGATCGACTTCCACCTCGCAGATGTAGGTGCCGCCGGGGTAGGTGAAGTTGGTCGGGTCGTAGAAGGCGGTCTCGTTCAGGCCGGGTTCCAGCTTGTCCAGCGGGTAGTTGTGGGGCACGTAGGCGGTCAGGGCCACCTGGCCGAACGTCACCTTCTTGTCGGTGCCACGTACGGTGAACTCGCCGTTGGCGAAGTCCACGTCGGCATCGCTGGCCTCCATCAGGTGCGCCGCGATCTTCATGGCCTTGGCCTCGATCTTGTCGATGGCGCGCATGATGGCGGCGCCTCCGACCGAGATCGAGCGAGAGCCATAGGTGCCCATCCCGAAGGGAACCCGCCCGGTGTCGCCGTGCACGATGTCCACTTGGTCGGGCGTCAGTCCCAGCCGGGAGGCCACCACCTGGGCGAAGGTGGTTTCGTGTCCCTGTCCATGACTGTGCGAGCCGGTGAACACCGTCACGCTGCCGGTGGGATGCACCCGCACCTCGCCGCATTCGAACAGGCCTGCCCGGGCACCCAGTGCGCCAGCGATGTTGGATGGTGCTA
>SBFU01000413.1 GCA_006227785.1 Burkholderiales bacterium | reverse complement strand
GATGACCGGGACCAGCCCGGCGTGCACCGCCTGCGCGAGGCGATTGCCCGTGGCGAGGACGTGACGGTGGTGCTGCGCAACTACCGCCGTGACGGCAGCCTGTTCTGGAACCGGGTTGAGATGAGCCCGGTGCGCGACGCCGCCAGTGGCCAGATCACCCACTTTTTCGCGGTCCAGACCGACGTCACACTGGAGCGTGAGCGCGAGGAAATGGCCCAGGTGCGTTCGCTCGAACTGGAGCGCGCGATCGGCTCGAATCCCATGGGCATGATCACGGTGGCCGCCGATGGCAGCGTGACCCTGTTCAGTCCGGCCAGCATGTCCATGCTGGGCGTGGGCGACGTCCAGGCGCTGGGCTTGGGCGTGGGCGAACTGTTGCAGCGGGTGGCTGATCTGGGCGGCGTCGAAGTCGAGCGGCTGCTCTGGCCCGAACCGGGCCAGTCCTGCCTGTGGGAACTGCATCGCCCGAGCCATCGGGTGATCGAGGTGTCGGCATCGCCTGTCGGCTCGCTGACCGGCGAACAGATGGCCGTGCTGCGCGATGTCACCCAGCAACACCAGCAGCAGGCCAGCCGGGACCATTTTCTGGCGACCGCCGCACATGAACTGCGCACCCCGCTGGGCAGCATCCGCGGTTTCACCGAGCTCATGCTCATGCGCGGCTACAACCCCGAGCAGGCACGGCCCCTGCTGGAGACGGTGCTCAAACAGGCGGTGCGGCTCGGCGGTCTGCTTGATGATCTGCTGGACCTGGCCCAGCTTGACGAGCGGGGCCGTGAGGCCTTTGCCCTGGTGCCCGTCGACCTGTGCCAGGTGGTTCGCCAGGCCCGCGAGGTGATCGAACTGCCTGGCCAAAGGCACCAGCTGGTCCTGGAGCTGCCCTCCAGCCCGTTTTGGGTGCTGGGGCATGCAGCACGCCTGGAGCAGGTGGTCATCAACCTGTTGTCGAATGCGGTCAAGTACTCGCCCGACGGCGGTGTCGTGCAGTGCCGCCTGGCGCTGTCGGACACGCCGGGCGAATGCACGCTGTCGGTGGCCGACCAGGGCATCGGCCTGTCCGAGGACGATCTGGGCCGGCTGTTCACCCGTTTCTTCCGGGCCAATCCGGGGGGGCCCATTCCCGGCACAGGGCTGGGTCTGTCGCTGGTCAAGGAGATGGTCGAGCGCATGCGGGGGCGGGTCACGGTGAGCAGCCGCCTCGGCCAGGGCACCACTTTCGTGCTGCATCTGCAGCGCTGCAACGAGGCTGCGGCACCCGACGGCGCGTCCTGAGCGAAGACAATGGGAACCTGTCGGCGCAGCCCGGCTCTTCCCTCAAGTCCATTCTCAGGAGCAGTCCCTTGAAACTCAAGACCATCGCCCTGACCGGCCTGCTCGTCATCGTTGCTGCAGGCACGGCCGGCTGGCTGAGCCTGGACAAGGAAACCCGGGGTTTCCTGGCCCATTTCCCGACCGACCGCGACGTGCTGTTCTGGAAACAGTCGCAACGCGACGCCGCCTTCCGCGCGCTGGACCGCCTGCCGTTCCTGGCCAAGCACCGCGTCATCCCTGCCAGTCCTTCCCCCTCGGCCCTGCCGCCCGGCCCGCCGCTGGCGCTGCCCATCGATGTCGACGCCTACATGCAGGGGCAGCGCAGCGCGGCGCTGCTGATCCTGCACAAGGGCCAGGTGCGGCTGGAGCGCTACGGTCTGGACTTTGCCGCCGACGGCCGCTGGACCAGCTTTTCGGTGGCCAAGTCCATCACCTCCACCCTCGTGGGCGCAGCGGTCAAGGATGGCCACATCAGGAGCATGGACGACAAGGTCAGCGACTACATCGAGGAGATGAAGGGTTCGGCCTACGACGACGTCAGCATCCGGCAACTGCTGACCATGACCTCGGGCATCCGTTGGAACGAAGACTACGGTGACCCCAACTCCGATGTCGCGCGCTTCAACAACCACCAGCCCGAACCCGGCGTTGATGCGCTGGTGAGCTACCTGCGGCAGCTGCCCCGCGCCGAGCCGGCCGGCACCCGCTGGCTCTACAGCACGGGCGAGACCAACCTGGTCGGCGTGCTGGTGATGCGCGCCACCGGCAAGACGCTGTCGGACTACCTGTCGGAAAAAATCTGGGTGCCCGCCGGCATGGAACAGAAGGCCACCTGGATCCTGAGCAAGACCGGGCAGGAAATCAGCGGTTGCTGCATCCAGGCCGCCACACGGGACTATGCGCGTTTTGGTCAGTTCATTCTTGACGGTGCGCGGGTCGGTGGTCAGAGCATCGTGCCCGAGGGCTGGCTGCAGCAGGCCACCACCACCCGGGCCGAGATCGGTCTGCCAGGGCGCGGCTACGGCTACCAGTGGTGGACCTACGCGGATGGCAGCTTTGCCGCGCGGGGCATTTTTGGCCAGGGCATTTTCATCGACCCCCAGCACCAGCTGGTGATCGCCTCCAACGCCAACTGGGCGGGCAGTGCCACCGACCCCGAGGCCAGCGACGCCCGCGAGGCCTTCTACCGGGCGGTCCAGCAGGCCCTGGACGCCGAAACCGGCCGCTGAGCCGGGTGCCCCCGGAACTGGGGGGTGATTGGGGCTCTCCTGTTGCTTTTGTCCGGGCGACCTGCGCCCTATGCTCGGATGAACCAGACTCTGGAGCCAGATCCATGAACACCGCGTTTCACGACGCCGATGAGCGCACCAACCTCACGGGCACCAACAAGTTCGAGCTGATGCTGTTCCGCCTGGGTGAAGCCCCCGGCAGCGACCGGCGTGAGCTGTTTGGCATCAATGTGTTCAAGGTGCGCGAGATCATGGTCATGCCGACCATCACCGCCATCGCCAACGCAGCGCCCCACGTGCTGGGCGTGGCCAACATCCGCGGGCAGATCATTCCCGTCATCGACCTGCCGTCCATCGTCGGCTGTGTGCCCAAGCGCGGACTGACCATCCTGATGGTGACCGAGTACGCCCGCACCACACAGGCCTTTGCCGTGGAAGAGGTGGACGAGATCGTGCGGCTGAACTGGAGCGATGTGCTGGCCGCCGAAGGCAATGGCGGCGAACTGGTCACCAGCATTGCCAAGCTCGACGGCGACACCGACCGGTCCCGCCTGGTGCAGGTGCTGGACGTGGAGCAGATCCTGCGCAACGTGATGCCGGGCACACAGGAAGAGATCACACCCCAGACGGTGGGTCCGGGGGTGGGACTGCCGCAGGGAAGCATCATCCTGGCGGCCGACGACTCACCGGTGGCGCGCATGATGATCGAGCAGGGCTTGAACGCCATGGGCGTCACCTATGTCATGACCAAGACCGGTCAGGAGGCCTGGGAGCGCCTGCAGTCCATCGAGACCGAGGCCAACGCCGAGGGCAAATCGGCCCGGGACAAGGTGGCGGTGGTGCTGACCGACCTGGAAATGCCGGTCATGGACGGCTTCACCCTCACGCGCAACATCAAGGGCGATGCGCGTTTCAGCGGCATTCCAGTGGTCATCCACTCGTCATTGACCGGCACCGCCAACGAGGCCCATGTCAACTCGGTCGGGGCCGACGCCTACGTGGCCAAGTTTGTCGCCTCCGAGCTGGCCGCCACCATCCGGCAGGTCATCCGGCACTGAGTGGCGCCGGGTCGCACGCGCTGCGCGGGTTCACGGCGACAGCGTGACCCGCAGCATGCTGCCATCGGCCAGTGTGGCGCAGGCACCGTCCGGCAGGGGAGTCAACCGTTCCACCAGCCCGGGCAGCGGATGAACGTCCGACAGCTCGGTCCACTGGCCCGGCGCGTCCCAGCGCAAGGCATGCAAGGCGCGACGCGACATGTCCGGCACGATGATGGTCGGACGCTTGCCCGTCATGTGCACGATCACCGCCAGATCCTGCTCCAGGGCCCCCATGCGGTGGTTGGACACGTCCATGACACTGGCGAACGGCACCAGGTTGCCGGGCCGCACGTGCAGCAACTGCAGCACACCGCCGATGTGGGGTGTGACCACGCTGGCCAGGTCCAGTTGTCCGTCCTGGTCGAAATCGGCCACACCCACGGGGTTGAGCCAGCGGAAGCTTGAACCCACGAAGGGGCCGCGCGCCCGTTCGCTCAGGACCGGTCCCCGGGCCCCATGCTCGATGCCCAGCACCACCAGAGCGGCCCCCTTGAGCAGGTCGGCTTCGATCAGCACGATCTCTTCGCTTCCGTCGCGGTCCAGGTCCACGATGCGGGGCACACGGTCCTCGTAGACACGGTTCAGCGGCAGCGTTCGCTCCACAAGCACCCATTGACCCGACCGGGATCTGACCAGCGCCTGCACGCTGCCTGCGTGGACCGGTGAACCCAGCGCCCGGTGCGGGTAGCGCATGGTGGGCGAGGCCAGCCAGACCCAGGCGACATCCTTTTGCCCGGCCACTGCCTGGCTCTCAGGGATGCGTTGGGTGGCCTGCGCGGGCAACGGTTGCAAGGGGGCTGCGACCGGCTCGCTGGCGCTGCAGCTCTGGGGGCTGGGCTGGACGGTCAGGCCCATGGCCGTGGCGGGCGAAGGGTGGCCGACCAGAAGGGAAGCGAACACGGCCGATGCAGCCAGGGCCTTGGGAGGCGACAAGCGGGGCAGGAAGTTGGCAAATACGGAGCGCATGGCCGTCAGTCGCCGCGGCACCGGATGTCTTACACCCCGAAGCTCACTCCCCGACCGAGGCTCAGAGCATGCCAGGCACTTGCGAAGCGGGGGAGGGCAAGCGGAACAGGAAGCTGGCCCCCTGGCCCACCTGACCTTCGCCACGGATGTTGCCGCCGTGGCGCTGAATGATGCGTTGCACGATGGCCAGGCCGATGCCGGTGCCTTCGAACTCGTTCGGGCGGTGCAGGCGCTTGAACGGCTGGAAGAGCTGGTCGGCGTATTGCATGTCGAAACCGGCGCCGTTGTCCTTCAGTGTGAACGACACCATGCCATCGACCACGGCACCGCGCATCAGCTCGATCACCGCAGCGGTCTGCTGCGCGGTGTATTTCCAGGCGTTGCCCAGCAGGTTCTGCAGCACCACGCGCACCAGCGCAGGGTCAGCCTGCACCCACAGGTCCGGCTCGATGCGCCAGGTCACCTGTCTGGCCATGTCGCCGCGCTGCAGTTCGTTGGCCACATCATGGGCCAGCACCGACAGGTTGACCGGTTGCAGCGCCAGCTGGACCCGGCTGTGTTGCGCCATGGACAGCAGGTCCGTGATCAGCGAGCCCATGCGGACGGCGTTGCTCTGGATGCGCTGCAGCGACGTCCGGCCATGATCGCTCAGGTGGTCTGCCTCGGTTTCCAGCAGCAGGGTGGCAAACCCCTGGATACTGCGCAGCGGTGTGCGCAGGTCGTGTGAAACCGAATAAGTGAATGACTCCAGCTCCTGGTTGAGGTCTTCCAGCGCCCGCGTGCGCGCGGTCACGCGCCGGTCCAGCTCGGCGTTCAGGCGTTCCAGCGCGCCCTGCGTGTCGCGCAGTTCGGTGATGTCGGTGTAGGTGGTGACAAAGCCGCGGATCTGGCCATCGATGGTCAATGCGCTGCCTTCGATCTCCAGCGTGCGTCCGTTCGGCCGCGTGCGGATCAGCCGGTGCGGCAGGAACTGACGGGCCAGCGCGGCCGCCTCCGTCACCCGGGTTTCCACATCCACCTCGCCGTACTCGCCCCGCAAGGCGTTGCTGCGGGTCACATCCTCGAAGGTCACGCCGGGCTTCATCAGGCCTTCGGGCAGGTCCAGCAGTTGTTCGAAGCTGCGGTTCCACAGCCGGATCACCAGGTTTTCGTCGATCACCGTCACGCCCTGTGGCAGGGCATTGATGACCTCGTCCAGGTAGACCGCCAGCCGCCGGGATTCCCGCTCGGTGCGCTTGCGTTCGGTGATGTCGGTGTAGATGGAGACGAAGCCGCCGTCAGGCAGGGGCGTGCCCCGCATCTCGATCACGGTGCCGTCAGGTCGTTCGCGTTCGAACACATGGGGTTGCAGGGCGCGGGCCCTTTCGCACACGGCCTGGGCCTGTTGCTCCGGGTCACCCGGACCGTACTCACCACGCCGCGCGTTGAACACGGCCAGGTCGTACAGGGATGGCAGGCCATGGGCGAACAGCTCGTCCGGAAAATCCAGCAGGGTGCGCACCTGCTGGTTGTAGGCCACCAGCCGCTGGTCGGCGTCGAACATCGTGACCCCGCTGGGCAGATGGTCAATGATGTTTTGAAGGGTGGCTTGATGGGTGCTCGACAGCATATGTTGTGGCTATCGGAAACAGCGGTCCGGAGAGATTTCGCAATGAGGCTATCACAGTGCGCCAGCCCCCGCCAGTGACTTTGTCGCGCCGGCTTCGGCAGAGTTTGGACGGCTGGTCTAACATGCGCGCATGAGCACCACCACCCCCTACACCCCGCCCGCCGTCTGGACCTGGGAACAGCCCAGCGGCGGCAAGTTTGCCAACATCAACCGCCCCATTGCCGGCCCCACGCACGAAAAAGCGCTGCCGGTGGGCAAGCACCCGCTGCAGCTGTATTCGCTGGCCACGCCCAACGGGGTGAAGGTCACCATCATGCTGGAGGAGCTGCTGGCCCTGGGCCACAGCGGCGCCGAGTACGACGCCTGGCTGATCAAGATCAACGAGGGTGACCAGTTCTCCAGCGGCTTCGTCGAGGTCAACCCCAACTCCAAGATCCCGGCCCTGACGGACCGCAGCACCGAGACGCCCACCCGCGTGTTCGAGTCCGGCTCCATCCTGCTGTACCTGGCCGAGAAGTTCGGCGCCTTGTTGCCCAAGGCCCACGGCCCGCGCACCGAGGCGCTCAACTGGCTGTTCTGGCAGATGGGCTCGGCGCCCTACCTGGGCGGCGGCTTCGGCCACTTCTACGCCTATGCGCCCGAGAAGTTCGAGTACCCCATCAACCGCTTTGCCATGGAGGTCAAGCGCCAGCTGGACGTGCTCAACCGCCACCTGGCCGAGCGCGCCTACATGGCCGGCGACGAGTACAGCATCGCCGACATCGCCATCTACCCCTGGTATGGCGCGCTGGTCGAAGGCAAGATCTACAACGCGGCCGAGTTCCTGTCGGTGCACGAATACACCCATGTGCAACGCTGGGCCGCGTCCGTGGCAGCGCGCCCGGCGGTCGAGCGCGGACGCCGCATCAACCGCGTCTGGGGCGACGAGGCCGAGCAGGTGCCCGAACGGCACTGAGGCGGCGGGGCTAGCGCAGCAGGTTCGTCCACTTGCCGATGTTGAACACCTGCGCGTAGCCCTTTTTCTTGAGCATCAGCCGGGCCATGCCGCTGCGGGTGCCGCTGGCGCAGCAGACCACCACCGGCGCTGAAGCCGGGATCTCGCCCAGCCGGCTGCCCAGGTCATGCAGGGGAATGTTGACCGACCCCGGTGCGTTGCCGGCGGCAAACTCTTCGGGTGTGCGCACGTCCACCAGCGTGGCGCCGCTGGCCTTGAGCTGCGGCAGCATGCCCACCACGCGGCGTGCGTTCCACCACTTGTAGCCGAACCACAGGGCGACCAGCAGGATGGGCCAGTATTGTTCTAGGGGTGAGGGCATTCAGGCGCACAGAGAGCTAATACACCAGGGAGTATAAGTGCTTCGGCGGATGAAGTAGATCAGGCGGACCGCGCCAGATCACCCACACCTGCCACTCCCCCGACCCTTTTGGTGGCGAATCAGCTTGCCACCTCATGCCCGATAAATTTGTTTTGACCGAAGGGCCTTAAGCCCTCGTCCAGATGCTGGGTGGGCCATCGACAGGCCAGCTTCAGCGCCAGGACTTCGGATCGGTCATGTCTTCGACATACAGAAACTGATGCATGGGCTTGCGAAGGGCGAGCGAGTAGGTCAAGAGCAGACCGTCAAACTCGGCAAGCCGGACCTTTGAGAATCCCCGCCCGCCTTCTCCGGGGATCACGTTGGGCGTGGGGGACAGGGCCTCAGCAAGAAAGTCGCCGCGCCGATCACGCAACATGACGTCTGACAAGACGAAAAAGGCCCGGTCCAACTGATTCTTGAACAGTGCCTTGTCATTGGCAGTCC
>SBFU01000396.1 GCA_006227785.1 Burkholderiales bacterium | reverse complement strand
CGCGATCTCGGTCTTGCCGACCCCGGTGGGGCCGATCATCAGGATGTTCTTGGGTGTGATCTCGGGCCGCAGCTTCTCGTCGACCTGCTGGCGCCGCCAGCGGTTGCGCAAGGCAATGGCCACAGCGCGCTTGGCCGCATGCTGACCAATGATGAAGCGATCGAGCTCGCTGACGATTTCCTGGGGAGTCATGGAAGACATGTGGCCCCCACGCTCGTCACTTCGTGTACTTCGCTGCCCCCCAGGGGGGCGCGAGCTTGCTTGGGGCGGCCCGGCGCTGCGCTCATGGCCCCCACGCTCGTCACTTCGTGTACTTCGCTGCCCCCCAGGGGGGCGCGAGCTTGCTTGGGGCGGCCCGGCGCTGCGCTCATCTTGTCAGTCCAGTGTTTCAATGGTGTGGTTCATGTTGGTGTAGATGCACAGCTCGCCCGCAATGGCCAGCGACTGGCGAACAATCTGCTCGGCGCTGAGCTGGGTGTGGTCGATCAGGGCCTTGGCCGCTGCCTGGGCATAGGAGCCGCCCGAACCGATGGCCACGATGCCGTGTTCGGGCTCCAGCACATCGCCGTTGCCGGTGATGATCAGGCTGGCCGTGCGGTCCGCCACCGCCAGCATGGCCTCCAGCCGGCGCAGCACGCGATCGGTGCGCCAGTCCCGCGTGAGCTCGATGGCCGCCCTCACCAGATGGCCCTGGTGTTTTTCCAGCTTGGCCTCGAACCGCTCGAACAGCGTGAAGGCATCGGCGGTGGCCCCGGCAAAGCCTGCCAGCACCTGGTCGCGGTGCAGCTTGCGCACCTTGCGCGCGGTGCCCTTGACCACCACGTGGCCCAGCGTCACCTGACCGTCTCCGCCAATGGCCACCTGCACGCCATCGGGCGTCTCGCGCCGCACACAAACAATGGTGGTTCCGTGAAATGATTCCATAACCAAGAGCAGATGCGGACAAAAAGGAGGACCTCAAGTCCATTGACGACAAAGTTGAACGTGGGCCAGGGCACCGCGGAACCGGCTCCGCCGAACCGCCAGTGCCGCCGCTGGCGGGTGTGACGCGGCAGGCGGCGCGGGGGGGGGCCGTCAGTCGTTGCGCAGCACCACCTTGGCGTGCTCGGTGATGCCGATGACGTGGAAAAAAGCCGACACCAGGCGGTGTGCATCG
Organism: Burkholderiales bacterium; assembly: GCA_006227785.1. Classification (GTDB taxonomy): domain Bacteria; phylum Pseudomonadota; class Gammaproteobacteria; order Burkholderiales; family Burkholderiaceae_C; genus Hydrogenophaga. Next base: position 1,642 of record SBFU01000396.1, on the reverse strand, counting down.
ACAAACTGCACCATGCGGCCTTCGGCGTGGTGGGCCGAGACCCAGTTGAGCAAGGTACCCGCTGCCGAAAAGTCCACCCGGATCAGGTTGCGGCAGGAAATGATCATCACGTCAGCGCCCTTGAGACGCTTCTCCAGACCATCCAGCGTGTCCTGCGGGTCGCCCCGGATCTCGCCCGAGAGCTCCACCAGTCCGAGCTGGTTGACACCCTGGCTGTCCATCACGGATTCACCCGACTCGGTGGGCACCGACAACGGCTCCAGCGTGCCTTCGCCGAGAACGGACTGTCCGGTGTCTTCGGCCCCATCGGTGGCCAGCGCCTGGAATCGGCAACTGGGCCTCTCCCAACCCGGCGGCGAAACCTCATAGGTGACGCAGAAGTCCAGCGCCGTCAGCTCAAATTCGTCCGGGCGGTTCATCAGGCGCAACAGCGCCATGCGCAACTCCCACCAGATCTGCTCGACATCGCGTCGCCCCGAGGGTGTGAGCGCTTTCAGGACGTCACGCAGATGGCTGGTCCCATACCACCGCAGATCCACCTCCTGGTCACTCCAGAGCGTGAAAATGCCCAGCAAGGCTCGGGCAGCCTTGAGATCGATGGTTTCAACCTGGGACCAGTCCAGCACCCAGGGCTGCTCGGCCCGCAAGAGCACATTCTGCAAAGTGCCGACGGCGTGCGCGTCCAGCTCGGCGTCGGTGGCCCAGACCGCGCGGCCCGTGGTGGTTCGGGGCTTGAACTGCTTGCCCGCCAGACGGGTGACCATCTCCGGCATGTCATACCACTGGGGCGCCGACCGATCGAACCGGTTGACGAAATCGACTGCCCGGCTTTCGAAAGGCACCAGTTGCCCGGTGGCCCGGTAGAGGTCGAACAGGGCGAGCCAGTCCTCGATTTCGTTGATGCGTCCGCCCTCTTCGGTCAGACTCTCCAGCAAGCCCTGCTCGGCCCCGGCATCGTCCCCGTTGGCAAAACGGATGGCAGCCTCCTCCACTTCCGGATCCTGGGCGATTTCCTGCACGTCCATGGCAAAGAAATGCGAGGCGGAAAAAGAGGAAGAAGGCCCTGAATCGCTGTAGGGCATCACCGATCGAGCCCCCGCCGGCACCATCAGCCCGGTGCGTGCCTTGGATGGTCGCGGCTTGGACTCGGGCGCGGGGGCCAGTTCACGCTCCTTGGAGGGCGACCACTCCTTTCGGTCTTCCACCGCCAGCGGCTCCGTGGGAGCCGTCTCGAGGGTGGGCGATTCGGTGGTCAGCCTCGCAGGTTCGGTTTCGTTGTACTGCTGCTGCCGGCGTGTCTGCTCCTTGGCAGCACCCGGGGCTTCACGGGTGTCCTTCTTCTCAAGCGGGGTGCCGCCCGTCGTGTTCAGGCCCGACCCGGTGCTGACCAGCGAGTCAGGACCCTTGGTCTTCCACCATTGCATCGACATCTGCGCTTCGATTTCATCGATCTTCTTGAGCGTCAGGGCACGATCATCCGGCTTGGACGGCAGCGAACTCTGGAAAAAGGATGGGCGAACACCGGCACCTTCCGATCCGGAGGCCTCCCGGCTGCGAATCTTGCGCAGCATGTCGAACTCGCGCTTGCGCACGAAATCGTTGCGGCGCTTGCGCTCGATCATCTCCTTGAGCGCGGCCTTGC
>SBFU01000180.1 GCA_006227785.1 Burkholderiales bacterium | reverse complement strand
CGCCTGACCTTGGTGTTTTCGCTGGCGATCGCCATCGTGGCGGTCTTGTACTTGTCGGTTCAGGCAGTCCTTGCACACCGCTTTGGCGACTTCATCACCCAGCAAAGCCTGAGGGGTCAGACCCACGACATTGTCGATGCGATGGAAATTGACGGGGACGGTGATCTCATCGTGCGGCTTCAAGGCCAGGACGCCGAAAGCTTCGACGCGTTTTTTGCGAACCTGAAGTACCGCGTCATCTCCGGTGATGGTGAGGTACTGGCAACCTCGGATGGTGACTTCAGCAGCCTGTTGCCTGGTGTGCCTCCCAGCCAGCAGGACGGGTTCTATCTGCGCACCGAGATCCACGGCACACCTTTTCATGTTGCTGCCATGCGGCATCGCCTGAAGGGGCGGGATTACTGGGTTCAGGTGGGCCGCAGCGACCGTTTTGCACAACTGGCTCAGGAGGCCATCGTGCCGGCCATCGCAGAAGCCGTGGGCATCATGGCTGCTCTGGCGATCGGCGTACTGGCCGTGCTGAGCTACTGGGGTGTGCGCAGTGTTTTGCAACCGATCCGTCTGGCCAGTCAGGCGGCGGCCACGGTGGGGCAGAACAACTTGTCGGCCAGGATTCCGGTGGATCCATTGCCTTCGGAAATCCGACCTCTGGTCGTCGCGTTCAACGAGGTACTGGCGCGCCTGGAAGTGGCCTTCAATGCACAGCAAAGGTTTTTTGCCAACGCGGCGCATGAGCTCAAGACGCCCATCGCGCTGCTGCGGGGCCAGCTGGAGGTGCAGGTCGATCGTCTGGCCCCCCAGACTTTGGACGACGTCGACGCCCTTGGAAGAACCGTGAATCAGTTGCTGCACGTGGCCGAGGTCACTGGCGGACGTCCATTGAACAAGCACCCCGTATCGCTGGACGAGGTGGCCCGACAGGTGAGCGGATTCCTGTCCTGGCGAGCGCAGATAGCCGAAGTCAGCCTGCAGACCGTGCGGGAGTCGCCTGATCTTCAGGTGATGGCCGATGCAGGTGAGCTTTTTGTCCTGCTGAAGAATCTGGTTGAAAACGCCGTTGACCATTCACCCAGGGGAAGCACTGTTCGTATCACCCTGACCCCCCGAGGGGTCAGTGTCGAGGATCAGGGCAAAGGTGTGCCCGAGCATGAACGCTCCCAGGTATTCGAGCGATTCTGGAGGGCTGCGGACAACACAAGGCCGGGCTCTGGTCTGGGCCTGGCCATCTGCAAGGAAGTAGCCAGTGCCCATGGGTGGCAGTTGGAATGCAAAGCGTCCGTGCTCGGCGGCGCTCTCTTTGTGCTGTGCTTTGAAGCGGCCGCGTCTGAACACCGCCAGTAATCCTGTTACAAGGTGCACGCAACGTCACCAGCGCCGCAATGGGCTCGTCAGCCTGCCGTCCTCTTCCGCACCTGGCCTCATCCAGGCGGCGTCGTGAACCACTGATTTGGGAGTACAGCCGTGATGCCCGTTTCAGGTCGGGAGCGGCCAGCCCTCCCGCCTCTTCTCAAACGTTGAACCCCCCCAAACTCTGGATGCGTTCCACGTGCGCCAGCATCGAACGTTTGGCCACCGGCCACAGGCGTTCGGGCACGTCGTTGTAGGCCAGGGCCACCCAGTCGTCCAGGGTGCCGTCGGGGCGGGTGCGCATGGCGGTGGCCACCTTGGCTTCGCGCGCCAGGCGGTGTGCCTTCAGGTGGGCAATGGCGGCGCGGGCGCCGCCGTGTTCGGGGGCGCTGGGGTTGTCGGCGCTGCGCGGGTGGTCGCCCAGCACATAACCGTGGGCCGGCAGGATGAAGTGGACATCGTGCTCCGCGCACAAGCGGTCCAGCTTGTCCAACGAGTCGAGGTAGTCGCCCATGTGCCCGTCGGGCGGGTCGATGACGGTCGTGCTGCCGTTGAGGATGTGGTCGCCGCTGAACAGCAGACCGTCTTCCTCCAGGATCAGGCACAGGTGGTTGGCAGCGTGGCCGGGGGTGTGCACCACCTGCAGGGTGTGGCGGATTTCCGCCTCGCCCGATGCGCCCACCAGAGCGATGCGTTCGCCGTCGGCCAGCACGCGCTCGGGCACAAAATGGCTGTTGGTGCGGGCGGTGGTGGCGCTGGGCAGACCCAGAATGGGCGGGGGCGGCGAGCCGGCCCGGGTGCACAGGGCCTGCAGGCGCGGCGCACCCGGCGAGTGGTCGGGGTGCGAGTGGGTGCAGACGATGGCGCGGATGTCACCACCTGTGGCCCGCCACAGGCGCTCGATGTGCTCGGGCTCGTCCGGCCCTGGGTCGATCACCACATGGCCGCACGCCGGGTCGCCCACCACATAGCTGTTGGTACCGGGCCCGGTCATCATGCCGGGGTTGGGCGCGGTCAGGCGCTGCACATGGCGCAACAGCGGCACTGGCCGTTCGGTCTGCCAGGCCAGTTCGTGCGCGATGCGCCCGTCCGGGCAGACCAGGGCCAGCTCGCCAAAAGGCGGCTCGTGCTCCATGTGGCGCGATTCCTTGCCGTGCATCAGACCGGCGCGCGGGCAGCTGGTGAACAGGGGCTGTTCGTTGACGGCACACGCGTCCAGCACCGCCTGCACGCTGGGGTAGGCCTGCAGCCGTTCCAGCGTGCGGATGGTCGGGAAAATGATGAAGAAGTCACCGGCAGCGTGGCGCGCCAGGGCGTCGGCCGGGCGTATCCACACCGGCTCGAACTGCTCGGATTCGTCGGCCACCGGGTCTTGCCCCTCGGGCATGCGGGCCACCAGAAAGGGCACATCGAAGCGGCGCGGCAGGTCTCGGTCGGTGATCCAGTGGGCCAGCACGAACACCTCGTCGGCGGCCAGGCGCAGGCCCAGGGCTTCGCACTGATCGGCGAACGGCGCTTTGCGGTCCAGCCGAGCCAGGTGGCTGGCGTCGGCGTGCGGGCCGTCGTCTCGCCGGGCCAGCAAAATGCCGAGTTCTTCGAAGCTTTCGCGGATGGCGGCAATGGCCTGTGTCAGGTGCAGGTCCGACTGCGTCGGCCGCCGCTGCGCCAGCCGGTGCGACTGCGCGTCGGCGGCGTCGATGCCACCGCCCGGGAACACGTACGCGCCGGGTGCGAAGCTGGCCGTCATTGATCGGCGGGTCATCAGCACCTCGATGCCGTGGCGGCCAGGTTCGGCACTGTCACGCAGCAGCAGGACGGTGGCGGCCGGTCGCACCGGCGCCGGGGACCGGGGTTCGTGCAGGAGTTGGGTGGGTCGGACCATGCGGCCATTGTGCGACAGCCTGACTGCACAGGCGCGGCACCTGGGTGACGCTGGCCGATAATCCCGTCCATGCGCATCCGTTTCACCAAAATGCAGGGCGCCGGCAATGACTTCGTCGTGCTGGACGAGACGCGTGCCCGCCTGGGCCTGAGCGCGGCGCAATACCGCTTTCTGGCCGACCGTCATTTCGGGGTGGGTGCCGACCAGATTCTGAGTGTGCGGCCCTCACCGGGTCCCGGGCTCGACTTCGAGTACGTCATCCACAACGCCGACGGCGGCGAGGTCGAGCACTGCGGCAACGGCGCACGCTGCTTTGTGCGTTATGTGCACGACAAGGGCCTGACCGAGCGCAACCCGGTGCGGGTCAGGGTGAAGAATGGCGAAATCAGCCTGGCCGCCAACGCGGACGGTCGGGTCACGGTCGACATGGGTGCGCCGGTGTTCGAACTGCCTCGCGTGCCTTTCCGTTCGCAAGGGCTTCGGCCCGAACCCTTGGGCAGCTTCGAGCGCTGGTCTCTGCCGCTGCCCGAAGGCAGCGCGCCGGTGGCGGTGTTGTCCATGGGCAACCCGCATGCGGTGCTGCTGGTGGACGATGTCGACCGTGCGCCGGTGCTGTCCTGGGGTCCGCTGATCGAGTCCCACGCGGCATTTCCCCAGCGGGTCAACGCCGGCTTCCTGCAGGTGGTGGACCGGCGCACCGTGCGCCTGCGGGTGTATGAGCGGGGCGTCGGCGAAACATTGGCCTGCGGCACCGGAGCCTGTGCCGCGGTGGTGGCCGGCATCCGGCTGGGCCTGCTGGACGGCCAGGTCGATGTCCATACCCGTGGCGGGGTACTGACCATCGCCTGGCAGGATTCGCCGACCCACGACGCACCGGTTTTCATGACCGGGCCTGCCACCACCGTCTTCGAGGGCGAAATCGAACTGCCTGATGTCCTCTGACCCACTGCCTACCCGAGATCAACGCATGAGCCACAACCCCATTCCGCCCATCACCGAGGACGACATCGCCAATTACCTGGCCAACACGCCGGACTTCTTCGAACGCCATGCCGGCCTGCTGGCAGCGGTCCAGTTGACCAGTCCGCATGGGCAGCGTGCCGTCAGCCTGCAGGAACGACAGGCCGAGATGCTGCGCGAGAAAATCCGGGGCCTGGAGCTCAAGGCGGCCGACATGATCCGCCACGGCCAGGAAAACACGGCCATTGCCGACCGCCTGCAGCGCTGGACACGCGAGTTGCTGCTGACCCGGGAAGCCCGCGACCTGCCCGAGGTGATCGCACGCGAGCTGGCCAGCCATTTCCTGGTGCCTCAGGTTGCGATCAAGGTCTGGGGTGTGATGCCCGAGCTGGCGGGTGAGGACTTCGCGCAGGGGGTGTCCGAAGACGCCACCACGTTTGCCTCGTCGCTGGCCCAGCCCTACTGCGGCAGCAATCCCGGACTGGAAGCCGCCCGGTGGCTGGTTGACCCATCGGCAGCCGCTTCGCTGGCCCTGATTCCCTTGCGTGCCGGTGCCGCGCCCGAGGCCTTTGGCCTGCTGGTGCTGGCTTCGGGCGACCCGCAGCGCTTTACGCCCGACATGGGCACCGACTTCCTGACCCGCATCGGAGAAACCGCCAGTGCGGCCCTGGCGCGGCTGCGCCCCCTGGTGGCCCACTGACCGGGCATGGAGTCTCACGCGCCCGCTCCAGTCGCCTCAGGCGACGCCGCGCTGGTGGCGGCCTACCTGGAGCACGTGCGCGTGCAGCGGCGACTGGCCGAACGCACAGTGAGCCTGTACGCCGACGCCCTGCAGCGCCTGGGCCAGCAAGTGCAGGATGCAGGCCTGGATGTTCTGCGGGTGCAGGCGGCGCATGTGCGTCAGTGGGTGGCCCGCATGCATTCAGCGGGTCGTCACCCTCGGGGCATTGCCCTGATTCTCTCGGCCTGGCGCGGCTTCTACACCTGGCTGGCCCGGCAGGGGCGGGTCGACCACAACCCCGTGCAGGGGGTACGCGCGCCCAAGGCTGGAAAACCGCTGCCCAAGGCGCTGGGAGTGGACGATGCCGTCCGGCTGGCGGGTCACACGATCGGGGACGATGACCCTGCACTGGAGGCGCGCGACCGGTGCATCACCGAACTGCTGTACGGCTGCGGATTGCGCATCGGCGAGCTGGTCGGGCTGGATGCCTCGCCCGGCCCCCAGGCCCGCGGCTGGATCGACCTGGACGCCGCAGAGGCCCATGTGCTGGGCAAAGGCGCCAAGCGACGCAGTGTTCCGGTGGGCGCCGCCGCCCTGCAGGCCCTGCAGGACTGGTTGGGCTTTCGGTCTGCCTGGCAGCAGAACGACCCGGCGCTGTTCATCGGTGCCCGAGGCCAGCGCCTGACGCCTCAGCACATCCGCCTTCGCCTGCGTCGGCGATCCGGCCTGGCGGGCGTGGCCGCGCCTGTGCATCCGCACATGCTGCGGCACTCTTATGCCAGCCACCTGCTGCAATCCAGTGGCGACCTGCGCGCCGTTCAGGAACTGCTGGGTCATGCCAGCATCAGCACAACCCAGGTTTACACCCGGCTCGATTTCCAGCACCTGGCGCGGGTGTACGATGCCGCCCACCCGCGTGCCCAGGCCAAAAGGCCATCGGAACCCCCGCCGGGGTCATTGCTGCCTGAGGCACCTGACGCCGATTGACCGCGGTACTGCCAAGGGTATTCCCCATGGCGGCACCGGGACCCAGGTGCAGAATCCAGCCATCAGTCGTTCACCACTTCTTTCGGAAAGGCACCGCCATGTTCAAGTTTCTGCTGTCCTTCAAGACCTTTTTGCTGGCCGCCATGGTCGCGCTGTCCGTTCCGGCCCAGGCGTCTGACGCCATCAAGGTGGTCTACCACATGAGCGAAGGCATTCCGCAGGCCTCACGGGCCATCAACAACATCCGCAACCACCTCAACGCCGATCCGACGGCCAAGATCGTGGTGGTGACCCACGGGCTGGGCATCGATTTCCTGCTCGAAGGCGCCACCAACCAGATGGAACAACCCTTTGCCGGCGGCATTTCGGACCTGGCCAGCAAAGGCGTCGAGTTCCGTGTCTGCAACAACACGCTGGTGGCGCGCAAGATCGACGCCAGCAAGGTGGCCATGGAGGCCAAGGTCGTGCCTTCCGGGGTGGCCGAGGTGGCGCGTCTGCAAGCCAAGGAAGGCTTCGTCTACCTGCGTCCCTGAGTGGCATGGCGCCTTGAGGAAAGCCGGGCATGTGCCCGGCTTTTTTCTTTCTGCGTCACGCGCGCGGGTCGACTACACTCCCCGGGTTGAACCCCAAGCCCGTCAGTGGGCGCTGACTGCCATGTCCCTCATTCCCGCCACCATCCTCACCGGCTTCCTTGGTTCTGGCAAGACCACCCTGCTCAAGCGGGTGCTGTCCGAAGCCCACGGCCAGAAGATCGCCGTGGTCGAAAACGAGTTCGGCGAGGAAAACATCGACAACGAGATCCTGGTTGCCGACACGCAGGAAAACATCATCCAGATGAGCAATGGCTGCATCTGCTGCACCATTCGCGACGACCTTCGGGCCACGCTGGCCGATCTGGCCCAGAAAAAACGCAAGGGCGAACTGGATTTCGAGCGCGTGGTCATCGAGACCACCGGCCTGGCCGACCCTGGGCCGGTGGCGCAGACCTTCTTCATGGACGACGAGGTGGCCGAGCAGTACCTGCTCGATTCGATCCTGACACTGGTGGACGCCAAGCACGCGGCCCAGCAGCTCAACGACCGGCAGGAGGCCCGCCGCCAGATCGGATTTGCCGACCAGCTGTTCATCAGCAAGACCGACCTGGTCGGACAGGAAGAGGTCGATGCGCTCATCCACCGCCTCAAGCACATGAACCCGCGCGCTCCGGTCCGTGCGGTGCATTTTGGCGAGGTGCCGATCAAGGATGTGTTCGACCTGCGCGGCTTCAACCTGAATGCCAAGCTCGACATCGACCCGGATTTCCTCAAAACCGACGACCACGATCACCACCACGGTCACGACCACCACGATCATGACCATGACCATGAGCATGGCGAGCATTGCAGCCACCCCTCGCACCAGCATGGCCACGGGCACGGACACCATCACCATCACGACGACGATGTGAAGAGTTTTGTGTACCGTGCCACGCGACCCTTCAATCCGGCCAAGCTGGAGGACTTCCTGGGTGCGGTGGTGCAGGTCTATGGCCCGCGCATGTTGCGCTACAAGGGCGTGCTGGACATGCAGGGCACCGACCGCAAGGTGATCTTCCAGGGGGTGCACCAGCTCATGGGCAGCGATCTGGGACCGCCCTGGAAGGAGGGCGAGGTGCGCGAGAGCAAGATGGTGTTCATCGGTATCGACCTGCCCCGGGACATCCTGACGCAGGGGTTGGACCAGGCGCTGGGCTGAGGTCTTCCGATGTGTCTGACAGGTGCTGTTTCGGTCTCCGGGTCACCGTCCATCATGTGCACGGTGTGGGCCTGACACCAACAGAACGGGAGAATTCGTGCTTTTTGTCTCCATTCTCCAACGGCTAGGCTTCCGGTCGGAGGCTGGGGCGACCGATCAACGGCCCGCGTCGTTACAATCGCGCGCCGCGGGCCGAGACGCCCTCACGGTGGCCAAACCCGCCCGGGTGCGGTCATCCCGTCTGACGGAACAGGCACCCGTTCAGGGTATAACTGCGGAATCACCGGCGCCCCGGGCGCGGTCCGCAGCCCGGCAATTGCCTGACAGCGAAAGCCGCCGCCACCGTGAGCCCGCCATGACAGGAACCGAGAGGAGACCCGCAGTGAAAGCCCCGGCGACCAGGACAGCGACTTC
>SBFU01000118.1 GCA_006227785.1 Burkholderiales bacterium | reverse complement strand
AGCCTGCTGGTGCCGCAGATGTTCGGCTACCACCGCGCCGCCGAGGCCCTGCTGCTGGGCGAGCCCTTCATGGCCGAGGCCGCGCTGGAGGTGGGCCTGGTCAACCGGGTGGTGCCGCCGTCCGAGGCGGCGGCCGTGGCCCAGCAGACGGCCCGCAAGCTGGCGGCCAAGCCGCTGAGCTCCCTGGTGGCCACCAAGCGCCTGATGAAGCAGGGCCAGATGAAACAGGTCATGACCGTCATGGCCGAAGAAGGCGAGCACTTCGGCCGCATGCTGCGCGAGCCGGCCGCCCGCGAAGCCTTCGGTGCCTTCATGGAGCGGCGCAAGCCGGATTTTTCGAAGGTGTGAGGGGCTTGGGCGGCTGCCGTTGTCTGGTAGCTGCATTTAAGGGTGCATCTTTACGGGTAAGTGACTGAAAAAGGCTGGACTTAGTCACTCAGGGACGTCGGTCTGAGGAGTAGCGATGATCGGCAGCTGCGTTTCAGTGATCAACCACACCAGCGACCGCTTCACCATCAAGACCGGTCAACTTCATTTACGGCAAGGTAGGTCGATCTGAAACATGGCACAGCGGCTTGCCGGCGCGAATGACCGCAATGATTCAGCAATCAATCGGCTTTTCCGATGACCTCGAAAAAGGCGCGCACCATCCGGCTGTTGCGTCGCTCTGCTAGGCAGGCCACATGGGCCGCAGTCGTCACGTGCGCGTCGTTGATGCGCACCGCGTGCAGGCCTGCACCGGGCACGAACTCTACGTCTGATACCGCCGCAACGCCCACGCCCTGAATCACCGCCTCGCGGATGATTTCCCGGCTGGCCACTTCCATCACCACGTCGGGTTCGACCGCCGCTTCTCGCAGCGCCGATTCCAGAGCCATGCGGGTGGTGGAGCCCTGCTCGCGCAGGATGAGCCTTTCGCCCGCGAGTTCGGCAGTCCGGATGCTACGACGCCGTGCGAAGCGGTGGCCTTGGGCACAGAAGATCACCACCGGGTGTTCGCTGTAGGGCACTGAGACAAAACGGCGGTCACTTGACAGCTGCGCCAGCACGCCGATGTCCGCGCTGTAGTCGAGCAAGCGATCCAGTACATCCTGCGAGTTGCCTGTGGTCACAGAAATCTTGACGCCAGGATAACGCTGGTTGAACGCCACTAGCATGCGCGTGGCATGTGACGGCCCCACCGCAGCCACCCGCAGATGCCCGGAACGTAGCTCCCCAGTCTCACGCAACAACTGCAAGGCCTCGGCCTCCAGCCCGAAGATCTGGCGCGACAGCAGCAGCAGTCGCTCGCCAATCTCGGTGGGCTGTACGCGCCGCCCTGCGCGGTGGAAGAGCTCCACCTTGTAGAGCGCCTCCAGCTGCGCCACCTGGGTGGTGATGGTGGGTTGGCTCACATGCAGGCTCTGTGCTGCACGCGTGAAGCTGCCGGTGGTGGCTACAGCATGGAAGGAACGCAGTTGAGTCAAACGCATATCGGCGTGCTCGGTAATAACCCTGTGAAACTATATAGAAAAGCAATACAAAAGCCCAAAAACTTGTATTGGACCAATGTTATTTTGAGGCAGACAGTCAGGCCCAGCGTCACGGATCGGCAATGTGGCGCCCAAAACCTGACGGACTGACATTCCGCAACCTGGAGACACCCAATGAAACTATCCCGTCGCTCCCTAATCGTCGCTGCGCCCGCAGTGCTCGGCGCTCCCTTGCTGGGCTTGGCGCCCAGCGCACGCGCCAACAATGCGCTGACCGTAGGGCTGATTCCCTCGGAGGATTCACGCGCCATGATCGCCAATAGCCAGGCCATGATGGACATGCTGGCCAAGGCCCTAGGCATGCCGGTGCGACCGTTCGTCGCCGCCGACTACAACGGCGTGATCGAGGCCTTGCGCAGCAAACGCCTTGACGTTGCCTACCTTGGCCCATTCTCCTACGTGCTGGGAACGACGGTAGCCGACATCGAGGCCTTTGCTGTGGCCGAGACCAAGAAGGCCGGCCGCACCTCCTACCACTCGCTCGTTATCGCCCGCAAGGACAGTGGCATCAAGACGGTGGCCGATCTCAAGGGCAAGACCTTTGCCTTCGTCGACCCCACCTCGACCTCGGGTCACCTGTTCCCCAAGGCTGGCCTCATCAAGGCCGGCTTCAACCCCGACAAGGATTTCGGGCGCGTCATCTTCTCGGGTTCTCACGACTCCAACGCGGTGGCGGTACAGAACGGCAAAGTGGACGCCGTGGCGATCGCAGACCGCATCTTGGATGCCGCTATCGCCAAAAACCTGGCCAAGCGCGAAGACTTGGTGGTGGTCTGGAAGTCGGACCCCATTCCGGAGTCGCCCACAGTCTGGCGCAAGGACCTGGACCCCGAACTCAAACGGCGCGTGCAGGCTGCCTTTCTCGAAGTGAAAAACATTCCCTGGTCTGACCAGGGGGAGCTCAACGGCTTTCATCCCACCAATGACGCGGCCTACAACGTCATCCGCGAGACAGCCAGGGCCCTCAACCTCGACCTGAGGAAAATGAAGTGATCCATATCCGTGGCCTGACCAAACGCTACGGCGACTTCGAAGCCCTCAAGGGCATCGACCTCGACGTTGCCCCTGGCGAGTTCCTCGTCGTGCTCGGCCCCTCGGGGGCCGGCAAATCCACGCTTCTGCGCTGTATCAACCGCCTATGTGACCCGACCCAGGGCGCCATCGAGGTGGACGGCAAGGCAGTCACCGCCGAAACCTCCAGCCTGCGCCGGGTACGGCGCAAGGTTGCCATGATCTTCCAGCACTACAACGTGGTGCCGCGTCTGTCGGTGCAAAAGAACGTGTTGACCGGGCGCCTGGGATCCATGCCTGCCGTGCTGTCGTGGCTGCAGGTCTTTCCGCAGAAGGACATTGCGATTGCACGCGAATGCCTGCGTCGTGTGGAGTTGGAAGACAAGTCTGAATTGCGCACCGACACCCTGTCTGGTGGACAGAAGCAGCGCGTGGGCATCGCACGTGCGCTGGCGCAGCAGCCCAAGATCATCCTGGCAGACGAACCCGTGGCCAGTCTGGATCCCAAGACCTCGCGAACCGTGCTGAACTACCTCAAGCAGGCCAGCCGGGAACTGGGCATCACCGTGGTGTGCAACCTGCACCAGATCGACTACGCCCGCGAATTCGGCGAACGCATCGTCGGCGTGTCGGGTGGGCGCATCGTTTTCGAGGGCGGCCCTCAGCAGCTCACCGAAAACATCCTGCACCGCATCTACCCCGGTCTGGATGAAGGCCAGCACTCAGCAGCCAGCCGCGTGGCGTCGATGGCTGCCGCTCCCCTGCGCGGTCTGGCACTGGAGGAGGTCTGACATGAACATCGGTTCCTACACTTTGCTGGTCGCCAGACCGTCCAGTGGCTACGGCTGGTGGCCACGCATCGGGCTGGGTGCAGTCATACTAATGGTGCTCTGGTGGGCAGCCCGTGGCAGCCAGGTCAGCTTTGGCGAGCTGGGCAAAGGCCTGCCTTGGATTGGCGACTTCATCTCGCGCATGGTCCCGCCCAATTGGGCCTTCCTGGACAAGCTTTGGGGACCGGCAATCGAGACTGTTCAGATCGCCATATGGGGCACCTTGCTGGCGATTGTTCTGGCGGTTCCGTTCTGCTTCTTCGCTGCACGCAACCTCACACCCAACATGGCGGTGTTTCACTTCACGCGCCAAGTATTCAATGTGACGCGCGGCATCAACGAGATCATCCTCGCGCTGATCTTCGTGGCAGCTGTCGGTCTGGGACCTTTCCCGGGCGTCCTGGCATTGGCTGTCCATGGCGCAGGCATGCTGGGCAAATTCTTCTCCGAGTCCATCGAAGAGATCGACCAGGGACCTATCGAGGCGCTGCGCGCCACTGGCGCGGGCCCGATACAGATCGTCATCTTTGGCGTGATACCGCAGGTCATCACCGCCTGGATCGCCGTCATCCTCTACCGTTTCGAGACCAACCTGCGTCAGGCCACCGTGCTGGGCATGGTAGGTGCGGGGGGCATCGGCTTCGAGCTGGTCGGCAGCATGAAGCTTTTCCAGTACCAGGACACCGCCACCTGCATTGTGGTGATCATCGTGATGGTGATGGCGGCCGACTACGTGTCCACCCGGCTTCGTGCCTGGATTCAAAAGGGAGCCCATTGATGGATACCCGCGTCAACAACATCACGGTCAACGGTCGTACCTATGCCCGCAGCAGCAGCCCAGTGGTGGTCGTATGCGTGGACGGCTGTGAGCCAGACTACATCACCCAGGCCATTCAGGCTGGAGTGGCGCCCTATCTCAAGCGCATGGTCGAGGGCGGCAGTTCGCAGATCGGCGACTGTGTGGTGCCGAGTTTCACCAACCCCAACAACGTGTCCATCGTGACGGGAGTACCACCTTCGGTGCATGGCATCTGCGGCAACTACTTCTACGACGTGGAGACCGGACGCGAAGTAATGATGAACGACCCCAGCTACCTGCGCGTGCCCACGCTGCTGGCAGCGTTTGCCGACGCCGGCGACAAGGTGGCCGCCGTTACCGCCAAGGACAAACTGCGCACGTTGCTGGGGCACGGTCTGCAGGGCATCTGTTTCTCGGCCGAGAAAGCCGACAAGGCAACAGAGGCCGAGTGTGGCATCGACCATGTGCTGGAGCTGGTGGGTCTACCTGTGCCTTCGGTGTACAGCGCCGATCTCAGCGAGTTCGTGTTCGCCGCCGGTGTGCGCCTGATGGAAACCCGGCGACCGGATGTGATGTACCTGTCGACCACCGACTACGTGCAGCACAAGTGCGCACCTGGCACGCCCGAGGCCAACGCGTTTTACCAGATGATGGACGGGTATCTGGCTCGCTTGGACGCACTGGGCGCCGTAATTGGCCTGACCGCTGACCACGGCATGAGCCCCAAGACCGATTCAACTGGCCAACCCCAGGTGCTCTACCTGCAGCAGGTCTTGGATAGCATGGTGGGCGAAGGTCAGGCGCGCGTGATTCTGCCCATCACCGATCCCTATGTGGTGCACCATGGTGCACTGGGTTCGTTTGCCACCGTTTACCTGCCACACGCCGAAGTGGCCCGAACCAGCGAGGCCCTTCAGGCCATGCCTGGCATCGAACTGGTGCTCGGTCGCGCCGAAGCTGCTCGCCGGTTCGAGCTGCCGCCCGAACGGATAGGTGACCTGGTCGTGGTCAGCGATCACCTCACGGTGCTGGGCACCCGGGCCTCGCAGCATGACCTGAGCGGTCTGACCGTGCCGCTTCGCTCACACGGCGGCCTGTCCGAGCAGAAGGTCCCCCTCCTGTTCAACCGTCCGCTGCGCGACGTGCCTGCAGAGCGCAGGCTCCGCAACTTTGATGTCTTCGATCTCGTGCTTAACCACGCCGTGTCCACCGTCCGCTAGAGGAAACCATGTCATACGAGTACTTCAACCCAGTGCGCGCTGTGTACGGGGTAGGGTCCCTGTCGCGCCTGTTCGACCTGTTGCAAGGTCGTCGCGCGCTGTTGGTTACCTTTCCTGAAGCACGCGATCTGGGCCTGATTCAGCGCATCGAAGCCCTGCTGGGTGACGCGCTGACAGGCGTGATGGATGACGTTCGCCCCAACCCCGACGTGGCCGAACTGGCTGCTCCCTACGAGGCGTTCTGGGCCAACGACCAAGGCGCCGAGGTCATCATCGCCGTGGGCGGCGGCAGCGCCATCGACACCGCCAAAGCGCTGATGGTGGGCAGCGCCAGCGGGCGCTTCGATGACCTCGTGTCAGGTCTGGCCAGCGGCAAGGGCTTTGTGCCGGCGCGGGTCAAGACGCTGATCGCCGTGCCCACCACCGCCGGCACCGGCAGCGAGGTAACGCCCTGGGCCACCATCTGGGATCGCGGCCGTCAGGTCAAACACTCCCTGCACCTGCCGCAAACCTGGCCGACCGCGGCCCTAATCGACCCGGAGCTGATGCTGTCACTTCCCGCCTCGGTCACGCTGCAAAGCGGGCTGGATGCGCTGTCGCACGCCCTGGAGGCGATCTGGAACGTGAACGCCAACCCGGTGTCCGACACCTTCGCGGTGTCGGCAGTGCACGAGATTCTGGACGTCCTGCCCAAGCTAATGCATCGGCTGGACGACAGAATACTGCGCGCGGGCATGGCACTGGCCGCGCTCAAGGCCGGTATGGCCTTCTCCAACACCCGAACGGCGCTGGCTCACTCTATTTCATACGAGATGACCTTGCGTTACGGCCTACCACACGGCATCGCCTGCTCCTTCTCTTTGCCCATGGTGCTGGAGCGCGCCGTTGGCCAACGCGCCGACCGCGACGCCGTGCTGACCCAGGCGTTGGGTCCATTGGGCGGCGCCCAGCAGCGGCTGCAGGAGTTCATCGAGTCTCTCGGTGTGCGCACCCGCTTTACCGACTACGGTGTTGACGACATACAGGCCGAGCGCATGGTGGCGAACGCCCTGACGGGTGCGCGTGGACGCAACTTCATTGGCAGCGAAACGGAGGCCGCATGAACGCTGTACTGGAAAGCCCTTTCTTTCGCGATGAACCCCTGCGTATCGGTGGCGAGCGTGTGCGCGCCACACGGGGGATCGACGTGATGGACCCCTACAGTGGCGAACGCGTTGGACGTGTGTCCATGGCCAGTGTGGACGACGTGCGCCGTGCGTTCGAGATTGCCAGCAGGTATAAGGCCACGCTCACCCGGTACGAGCGCGCCGCTATCCTGCAGCGCGCCGCCGCGCTCTTGCGTGAGCGCACCGAGGAAGCCTCGGACCTGATCACGGCCGAATCCGGCTTGTCCAAGAAAGACAGCCTGTACGAGATCGGGCGCGTCGCCGACGTCATGGGATTTGGTGCCAGCGAGGTACTCCGTGACGATGGCCAGGTTTTCTCCTGCGACCTGACACCCCATGGCAAGCAGCGCAAGGTGATCACCATGCGCGAGCCGCTGCTGGGCGTGATTACTGCCATCACGCCTTTCAACCACCCCATGAACCAGGTGGCACACAAGGTTGTCCCGTCGATCGCCACCAACAACCGCATGGTGCTCAAACCGTCGGAGAAGGTGCCTCTGTCCGCCTACTGGATTGCCGATCTGCTGTATGAAGCCGGCTTGCCTCCAGCCATGCTGCAGGTGGTGACGGGTGACCCGCGCGAGATTGCGGATGAGCTGCTGACCAACCCGCACGTTGAGCTCATTAGTTTCACCGGTGGGGTGTCCATCGGGAAATACATCGCGTCCAAGGCTGGGTACCGACGCATGGTGTTGGAGCTAGGTGGTAACGACCCGCTCATCGTGATGGACGACGCCGACCTGGACAAGGCCAGCGACCTCGCTGTGCAAGGTTCTTACAAGAACTCGGGTCAGCGATGCACTGCTGTGAAACGCATGCTCGTGCATGAAAAGATAGCCTCCGATTTCACCGAGCGGGTGGTCGCCAAGACCCGGGCCTGGCGCTTTGGCAATCCCATGGACAGGCACAACGACATGGGCACCGTCATCGATGAGGCCGCAGCGCGGCACTTCGAGCGGGTGGTGAACGAAGCGGTGGCACAAGGCGCTCGCCTGCTGGTAGGCAACCAGCGCGAAGGGGCGTTGTATGCGCCCACCGTGCTGGACCGTGTGCGCCCTGACATGACGGTAGTGCGCGAGGAAACGTTCGGTCCGGTGTCGCCCATCGTGACCTTCAAGGACGTCGACGATGCCATCCGCATCTCAAACGGCACTGCCTACGGCCTCTCGTCTGGCCTCTGCACCAACCGTATGGACGACACCCTGCGTTTTGTGCGTGAACTCAACGTGGGTTCGGTGAACCTGTGGGAGGTACCGGGCTACCGCATCGAGCTGACGCCCTTCGGTGGCATCAAGGACTCGGGGCTCGGCTACAAGGAAGGCGTGCAAGAGGCCATGAAATCCTTCACAAACTGCAAGACCTTCTCGCTGCCATGGTAGTAGTCGGGTATTGCTGGCTGGGATTTTGGCCGAAGCGGATCAATATTTTGCAGCTGAAGTTTGGTTCCTCCACCAGACTCTTCCGCAGTGACGGCTTCGCGCGACAAAGCTTGAGCTGACCCTTCGGTCG